>JAJDXV010000102.1 GCA_022823085.1 Candidatus Poribacteria bacterium | reverse complement strand
CATTCAATTGTACCTATTCACTTTATATATATGGATACGTCTTCCTCTGTAGGAGCGAGCTGCGCTCGCGATCTTTCCTAAGAACGGGCACATATGTAAAGCAAAACCATGATCCAAATCGTACAATTGAATACCCCTGATAAAAGTCCGCTATAATATACACTTGCAACCGACAGCCATCTGTAGTAGAATATCCAAATATAGTAGAATATCCAAAGACGAAACAGAGGTTACGTAATGAAACTCGGATTTGTGAGTGCGATTTTACCGGATCAATCGTTGACCGAAGTCGTCCAATTCGCTGGCGATACCGGCTTCGATTGTGTTGAATTGATGTGCTGGCCCAAAGGGAAAGCGGAACGGCGTTACGCAGGTGTTACACACGTTGATGTGGCAAATCTCTCCAATGCGGAGGCAGATGAAATCCTGCAACGCGCCTCGGATACCGGGGTAACAATCAGCGGGTTAGGCTACTACCCGAACCCACTAACACCCGATGAGACCGAGGCGGCTGTCTATCACGAACATCTCAAAAAACTGATTCTTGCAGCAGAGCAGTTGTCAGTCGGTATCGTCAACACGTTCATCGGCAGAGACCAGACACGCACGATAGATGAGAATTGGCACCGCTTTAAACAGGTATGGAAACCGCTAATCCAATTCGCCGACGACCACGGCATCCGCGTCGGTATTGAGAATTGTCCGATGTTCTTCACCGAGGACGAGTGGCCCGCTGGGCAAAACCTCGCCTACTGCCCCGCTATTTGGGAACGGATGTTTGAGGAGATACCGTCCCCGAACTTCGGGCTCAACTTCGATCCGTCCCACTTTATATGGCTCCAGATGGACTACCTGAAACCGCTCGCCACCTTCGCCGACAGGATCTTCCACGTGCATGCGAAGGATGTCCGATTGGATCGCGCAAAACTTGATGAAGTCGGTATCCTCGCAACACCGCTATCCTATCATACGCCGAAACTACCGGGACTCGGCGATGTCGATTGGGGTGCATTCTTCTCTGTCTTGAGTGATACCGGCTATGACGGTGCAGTCTGCGTTGAAGTAGAGGACCGCGCTTACGAGGAGACATTAGAGACACGGCAACGTTCTCTCCAGCAGAGCCATATCTTCTTGAGACAGTTCATGGGATAGGTCAGGTATACTGCCTATCTCTAAGGCACCACGCTTTCTATGACACATAATCACGACTGGCTGGACACAGAGATTACAGCACTCGAAGACGCTGGATTACGTCGCCATCTCCGCACTGTCATGGGTGCCCCGACAGGGACAATTAATCTTGATGGACGCGATGTTGTGCTGCTCGGTTCAAACAACTATTTGGGATTAAGCACACACCCACACGTTATCGCCGCTGCTGTTGAAGTAACGCAGGCTTTCGGTACAGGTGCAAGCGGCTCACGTCTCATCTCCGGGAACAGTGAACTCTACACGACCTTGGAGACAAATCTCGCTGAAGCCAAAAACACCGAAGCTGCACTCGTTTTCAGCTCCGGGTATACTGCCAATACAGGTGTCATCCCTATCCTCGCCGGTGAAGGCGACCTTATCTTAAGCGATGCGCTCAACCATGCCAGCATCATAGACGGATGCCGTCTCAGTCGTGCCACGAAAAAAGTTTATCGGCACTGCGATGTGGAACATCTTAAAGATTTACTCTCAGTATCCACGAGGTTTCGGCGGCGGCTCATCGTGACAGACGGTGTGTTCAGCATGGATGGCGATATCGCACCCCTACCCGATATTTACGACCTCGCCACCGAATACGATGCCATGTTACTCGTTGACGACGCACACGGGTTCGGTGTATTGGGCAGAGACGGCAGCGGCACCGTTGCACATTTCGGACTCGAAAACAGAGATATTATTCAGATGGGAACGCTCAGCAAGGCGATCGGCGCACTCGGTGGATATATTGCCGGAAGTCGTGCCCTGGTTGAATTGCTCATCAACAAAGCGCGCGGCTTCATCTTCACCACAGGCTTGCCACCTGCCACCTTAGCAGCGGCGAATGCTGCGCTCAGCGTGATGCGTTCTTCACCTGATCTGCGGCAACGTCTGTTTTTACATGCAAGAACTCTCAAAACAGCACTGATTGATTTAGGGTATACGCTATTAGCGAGCGACACACAGATCCTTCCGGTCGTGTTAGGAAATCCGCAACGTGCAACAAGCATAGCAGACGCACTCCTTGCTGAAGGGGTGTTCGCCCCCGCCATCCGTCCGCCAGCAGTACCGCCGAACACGAGCCGTCTGCGATTGACTGTCATGGCGACACACACCGAAGCAGAAATACAACAAGCAATTGATGCATTCGCAACGGTTTCCCAAAGTTCCGTTAGGGATTTACAGTCCTGAGAATCCAAGAATCCTATAAATCCTGATTCAGACGGATTGGCTCACAACTTACGCTTGATTTTTTTCACGCGCCGTGCTATACTGCGTCAAATCTTAAAGAAAGGCGATGGAGCAGATGAGCACGAAAGCACACGTCATTAATTTTGGAAAACAGAACCCTATAGATCGAGGGACCGGCGTAAGAACCGTCCCGTTAGCCGGTAAATGGATCGACTCGACTTCACTCACCAACGGTGTGACAATGTTTGAACCCGGTGCAGCGATCGCACGCCATTACCATAATTGCGATGAATCGGTTACAATTCTCGAAGGCGAAGCCTCCTGTGAAGTAGATGGCGAAGTCTTTACGATGCAAGCCTACGATACCACCTTCGTCCCCGCTGGCATCCCGCACCGGTTCTGGAATGAAAGCGGTGCACAGATGAAAATCTTGTGGACTTATGCCTCTGTCACCGTAACCCGAACGTTTACGGAGACCGGTGAAACAGTGGGGCACTTGTCAGCCGGCGATCAGGCAGTCGTCACATAAGACGAGGCAGGAGAGACAAAATGTCCGTTCAAACCTATATTGAGGAACATCAGACAGAATTGTGTGCGTTGCTACAAGAACTCGTCAGGATTCCGACGGTTAATCCGCCGGGCGAAAATTATACCGAAATCGTGAAATTACTTCGGGCGAAATGCGAAGCGTTAGGGATGCGGACACGAATTGCCAAGGTCCCGAAACGCCGTGCCGATCAGGTAATCCCGAATGCCGATAGCCATCCACGGTTAAACCTCATCGCGCGTTGGGATGTCGGCGCGGCAAAAACGGTGCATTTCAACGCACACTACGATGTCGTCCCGGTTTCAGGAGAGTGGCGTTTCGGTAATCCGTTCAGCGGCGAAATTGATGGCGAATGGCTTTACGGACGCGGTGCCGACGATATGAAGGATGCCATCGCTGCGCTCCTTTTCGCGATTCAGGCTGTCCAAAAAAGCGACATTGAACCGAAATTCAACGTCGAATGTTCCTTCACCTGCGATGAAGAGACCGGCGGGGAATTGGGTGCCGGGTATGTCGTCGAAGCGGGGTTAGTTGATGCGGACTACGTTGTCAATTGCGAAGGCGGATCGAAGTTGAACATCGGTAACGGACACAACGGTGTCCTCTGGTTAGAAATTGAAGTTAAGGGCAAAGCGGCACACGGGGCTAACCCAGATAAAGGCATAAACGCCTTTGAGAAGACCGCCGAACTCGTAACGGCACTCCAGCGCGTTAAACGGAATCTAAAATCGACGGAACGCGCATTTAAACTTCTCGATGGCAGTGATCGTTATCCGACGTTGAACATCGGCGGAACGTTCCGTGGCACCGAGGGCGATAAAGTCAACACCGTTCCAGCAAGCGTTACATTCTCCATCGACCGACGGATTACACCCAACGAGGAGCTTAAGTTTGCCGAACTCGAATTGCGAGAGGCGATTGCTGGAGCATGCCAATACTATCCCGATTTGGAGGCAGAGGCACGTGCTATCTTGCGGATTGAGCCGTGTTTGACGGATACCGATTCGCCAATAGCGCAGGCTTTCGCCGATGCCGTGCGTATTGTCCGTTTCAATCGACCGAAATTCAGAGGCACTACAGGGTTTACGGACTTACACTACTTCGTCAATACAGGTCTACCCGGCATCGGATACGGACCCAGTGGTGAAAGTGGACACGCCATCAATGAGCGCGTAAATATTCCCGATCTCGTGCGGACTTCCGCCATCTACGCAACCTTCATGACCCGCGCAGAACTGTAATCTTGGAGTCATACAATGCCAAACCGAAGACCAGCACTATTTGATAAAAAAAATAGGAACTTGCAAGATAAAAATATGCGGAAAACTTTCTGAATTCTGAAAAAACGCATTTTTTTGAAAATTTAATTTGACAAAACGTTTTTTAGCGAGTATAATTAATCGTATTGAGCGTTTAGACGCGTCAATTTTATTTTTTCCCGCTTAGCGGTAGAGAGAGGAAACAGGAGCGATGAAAAGCAGAAACCGATTTCTGAATACCGTATTGAAAAATGATTGCCTGAACATGGTGGTAGATGTTCAGGTATCCGTGCTGTGCGGTATGCCTGAGGCTACTGCCTTGCCACCCCTGGCCCCCCCCCCGCTTTACAACCGTTAAGTATTATAATTCTCAAGATTACTCCGGTTCCGGAGACCTTACGCTCCCGCGTGTTGCCTTTGTCACAGACAAAGCATGGCATAGCGGGTTTTTTGTGTTGCATCGCAGATGGATCCACCGAGTGCGTTCCGTGGCGTTGCGACTTTCTTTGTTTGACAACAACACTGGAATGTGCTACACTTAGGCATGTCTCCTATTGTTGTTGTTATAAATAGTTTTGTAAATGGCAGCCTCTTCTATTTTGAGGTGCGCCGAGGGTGTCGGAAGCATCCATCGGCGCGGCACTGCCATACGTGGACTATGACAGCACTAACCTAAATTATAGCATAAAATCATTGATTTCTTGTAATTTTTAGGTTAGCACCTTATATCAGAATACAGAGGACTGCCTGACCTTCCCTTTCCGAAACACTTGGTTCGGCATTCCCTTACTCAAACAAAAGAGGTTATAGATGAAAAACATGTTTATGTTGAAAAGGATTGCGTTGTTAACATTAGTGTTCTTCTCGCTTTTTCTTCTGATAGACTTTGTTCCTGACTCGGTCTCAAACGAGAGTAGTTCAAGCGGGAATAATTCTACTGAGAGTTGTTCCCCGATGGAAAAACTGAGAAACTCCATTCTAAACTCAAATGGGGCAGAGGACGTAGAATTACCTGAAGATTTTGGTCAGGATGTCCAACCCGATCCAAAGCCAGGGGCAACCCATAATAAAAGGACTTTCAAAGGGAGCTCGACTCAGAAAAGTACGGTGACGACGACACCATCTACAGATGGTAATGACGAAAAGACGACCGTGTCAGAAAAAAGCTCAGCTTCTGTAGAAGTCAAAAGAGACAATGACCGCGCCAAGGTTGAACATACGGAGGAAACAACGTATGACAATGAAGGCGGTTCATCTCGGTCAAGCACGACGACAGTTGAAGTAGAGTTTGAATTTTAACGCTATTCTTTTGTTCACGAAGACATTGGAGGATTGTCGAGGATTGCCTATGCCCACCTATGACAATTCTCCACACTTCTACGGAGGTTATAGATGAAAAACATGTTTATGTTGAAAAGGATTGCGTTGTTAACATTGGTGTTCTTTTCGGTTTTTCTTCTGATAGACTTTGTTCCTGACTCGGTCTCAAGCGAGAGTAGTTCAAGCGGGAATAATTCTACCGAGAGTAATTCTACCGAGAGTTGTTCCCCGATGGAAAAACTGAGAAACCAGACAGGTGCAGAAGACGTAGAATTACCCGAAGATTTTGGCGAGGATGTCCAACCCGATCCAAAGCCAGGGGCAACCCATACGAAAAGGACGGTAAAAGTCACAGGGACTGATAAAAGAACAGTGACGACGACACCGTCATCCGACGGCAGTGGAGAGGATATCACCACGGAAAAAGAGGGTTCCGGTTCAGTCACTTTCAACTATAACGATAAGACGGTAACGTTTCAGTATGGGGAAAGTGAGACTGAGGGACCTGATGGCTCGACCGAAAAAGAAAAAAAATGGTCAATAGCCGTAGGGATCAATTTTTAACCGCTATCCTGCTTTTGACGTTGAAGGGCATTTGCTAACAATCCCACTCCTTTAGGTGTGGGTCCAACCCCGTAACGATCGTGCTAAAGTCATAAAGTCAAAAGAAACTTGACTTTACACGAAAAATGTGATATAATTATATTACTGCAGTGGCGAGGATATACCCGCGGTCTCTAATCCGTGTCCCTCGCCCACTCTAAGGTATAATGAGGTTTGCAGTTGCAGTAATTCCTACACTTTTTACTTGCGTCCACGCACTATAAGCACGCACTATAAGTTAGTGCGGGTCGGGTCTTCAAAGAATCCCACTCGTTTACGTGTCGGAGTGCATTACTCTATCTTTGGACAGATGGATTCAACGTCAGCTCACAGGAGGTCGTAAAATGATTTCATTGCGAACACTAACGATAACAGGCATCATCATTGTTGCATTGTGTGCTGGGCTCTTTTGGTACAGTGAGCAGAGTAATCGGAATTTCACTGAACAGTTGGCAGCACGCCCTGCCGAAAGAAACGCAGTCGCAAACGCCTTGGATACAACGCAAGAAAACATCGATGCCACCCCCGATGACCGCCCTTTGCAAGGGACTCAAAGAGGGCTAAAACTTTCGGACACGCCCCGTGCCGATAAAAATCAGATCGAGCGGATCGCGAAATCTCGCGTTGGATTCATTGTAGAAGAAGCCGAACACGGTTCTCAATCTGATATTGACATCGTTTTTGATGATGCGTTTGCTTTTTTTGATGACTATTCGGTTTTTGATGCCATAAACATTGATGCGACCCGTGCGGCGTTAGCGGAAATGCTATCGGAGTTACATGGTGACGATCCAAGGGTCTCAGAGTTTCTCGGCGACTGGGATACGACAAGCCGCATCTTCTCGCTCCGGGCGGAATATAGAAAGTCCGGTGCAACAGATGCCCACTTGCGCGAACAAATTTTCGCGATGAAACCGACAGAATCGGTCCCGAGAACTTTTCAACTCGGTTCAGACTTAATGCAACCCAGCGAAGCCGTCGCGACGCAACGCGGTGAATGGCTTCAAGAATGGGTTGAACTTGTGTCTAAAGCAGAGATGGCACATCTTTCGTCAACGCTTGCGAAAGAAGCTTATGAACACGGAGAGATCACTGCGCAAGAAGCCGAAGGATTTATTGAAGAAGTCTCAGGCTTGGATGTTAAAGTGAGAGAGGTTGAATTGACAGACGAATAGGCAGTTGTTTTAAGCGGATGACCTTACACGTGACATGTCCGAGTGGCATGTGTCAAGATGGAGGAGAACATGAATCAAATCACACAGATCGCCCGACTCAGCGTGGCACTCCTCGGTTTCCTTGCATTTGGACCCCCGACTTTGAGTGCCGAAAATTCGTCCAATTCGGAACCGTTAGAGACTCAGGAGCAACGCATAGAAAAACAGAATAAAAACGCGCGCCGTGTTCTCAATTTACGTAAATCGTGGATGAGAAACAGAGAGAAAACAGCCAAACAGCAACAGGAACAGGAGGCATCCAAAAAACCGACCTCGGAGCAACTCTCGGTTTCCGATACCAGCGATACGCCCGCAGCCGTTGTGCCCCCTGGTCTCCAAACGCCGAAACTACCGCCTCCTTTTTACGCCGATACACGTCACGAAGGCAATAGAAAGAGAATGGAGGTCGGGGTTCAGACCAAAGAGGGCTCTATTTACACCGCTCAGATAGAGACAGAAGTCTCCGAAGTAGGCATCTCAAGAAGCATCGGTGGTAGTGCTGAATTCGATTTAGACAATGTTCCCTCCTTTTTCAGCCGGACGCGTGACGTTCTGCTATTTGTTCCGAAAAAGATCGGTGTCGGTATTACCTATTTAGGACGTGGCATCAAACATCTGCTTTGGTAGTAAATGTGATGTCGTATGCAATTACCTCAACCGATTCAGAAAACTCTCAAGGCTGTCGGACTGCTGAGTGTGGTAGTGCTGGCATGCTGGATTCGTATCCCATCGCCGGATGGGATACCCCCTCCTGGACAGTTCACCGAGACGGATGGCTACTTCTATTATTGGCAGGCATCGCTGATTTCGGAACACGGACAGTTACCTGCACGCGATCTGCACCGATGGCTTCCTCTCGGTAGAGATTTAGGGCAGACGTTGAACCTCTACGGCTATGTCCTCGCATATACCCACAAAGCGATAGCGTTGGGCTTTGCGAATATCACGTTGTATCACGTCTGCATCTACATGCCGGTCATCTGCTTCTGTATCGGTCTCGGTGCGCTCTGTCTATACCTGTCCCACACCTACGGACTTCTCTTTTCAAGCATCGTTGGAATCCTTTTGGCGACGCTCCCCGGTAGTATAGAACGCAGCACGGTGGGGTTCGGTGACCGAGACGCGTTCTGTCTGATGATAGGTATCCTATCAGTCGTTACTTATCTCGTGTCAATCGAAACAGAAATACCCCGCAAAAGACTGATTTGGACGCTTGCAAGTGGCTTTATTGTCTTTCTTGGGGGACTGAGTTGGGAAGGTTTCGGCGTATTCCTGAGTGTCATCATCGTCCTTGAGTTGTGGCGGTTTTTGACATCCGAAACCGAGTCCGGATTAGGACTTTACGCATTGTGGGTGTGCTGCTTTGTGCCGACACTTTACCTCGCCTCGCCCGCTTATCGGAGTGGTTACGCCTTTGCGGAACACCTCGCAGCGTTCGTTCTCATACCGCCTCTTGTCCTTTTGGCAATGCGCGCGATTCGGTACCTGCTGATCTCAAAAGTAGACCGCCTGCGTCCACACACACGCACCGTGTCACTCGGATTGATACTCACAAGTGTTACGCTTGCATTGGGCTATGTCTGGATACAACAAAGCACCTTTGCGGATACCACCGTCCCGATCAGCAACAGTCCTGTGATGCAAGTGATGTCAGAGCTGAAACCGCCTAACTATCATTTTTGGGTTTACCGCTACGGGGCTATATTAATTCTTGGGAGTCTCGGTTTTATCCTGATACCACTGACGTTTTGGAAAAAGCAGGGGATCCTCTTATCTCTACCGCTGACAGTCTTTACGATCTCTTCATTTTTCCGAGAACACACGGATAAACTCTGGGGTGAACCTTTTGGCAACGCCCTTTTTGGTATTGCTCTTCTCGGATGTGCCGTTGGGCTTCTACGACTGGCATGGCAGCTGAAAAACGAGGTCTCCACTTCTGAATTCGTTTTTATTGCCTGTTGTCTCTGGTTTATCGCATGGGTGGCACTCACCCGTGATGCGAAACGCTACGACCTCTTTATCGGTGTGCCACTTGCCTTTGGCGCGACATCACTACTTTATTGCGTCACCGAAACGCTCACGCAAAGCCTCAGGCACTCCGACTATGTCACGGACAAGTTTCGGGAAGATTTCACGCCCATAAAACTCAAAAGTGGAGCTGTGCTGCTACTGCTAACTGCAGTCATGTTTCTGCCACTGCGACACGCCCATACCTATCGTGCCCGCTCTACAGCGGAAAATATGCGCACACCGTCGCCTTCGCCTTCTATGGTTATGGTGATGTTCTGGATGAAAACCACACTCCCGAACACTGCTATTGTCGCAGCGCATTGGGTGTACGGCAGCCAACTCAATGTGCTTGGCGGTGTCAAAACTATCACCGACCAAGACACCTATCTGCAAAACTGGATACTTCTCTATAACCGACACGTCCACAACGCCACATCCGAACGCGAGGCGTTGGAATACCTAAAAACCCATGGGGCAACACACATTATGCTTACCGGAAAGGATCCAAGCCGTTCTTTTCTACATGGGGAACTAAGTGACGCATTTCTACCAGTCTATCCAAAGAAGGATTTCAACAATGCCTCAATAAAAGTCTGGGAACTCCATTATCCACCTGACATCAAAACCGACCCAAAACACCTGAAAACCGGTTTTTCAGAAATAGACGAGGCTTTAGAACTTAAATAACTGAGGGTGTTTCATAAATCGTTCATATTCTATCGAAAGACAGTTTTAATGTGTTTGATGTTTCGCGTAGGTAATCCGCAGCGGTGATTCATTAACATTGCGAGTTGCAATACGAGGATGCCGATGCCCAAAAAAGTGGAAACATAAGCCAAACCTCGTATCGGTAAAGGTTTATGTGCGCCTGTGATTGACAGGAGTTTGCTGAGCAAGTCAAAAACAGGTTCAATGGCAACTTTTCGTGCGGTCTGTAAGGTTTCAACTTGTGTCGCTGTATAGAGGGGGTCTGCACCTAAGAGTGCGTTTGCTTCTGCGAAAGTCGTCTTCGGGGTGAGTAAAAGCACTTCGGTTTCTGCGAAAGCCGATGCGCGTTTTTTATCAACATAGCCGTTATCTGCGACGATACACCGCACGCCTTTTTCAATGAGACGTTCTTTCTTGGTATCCAAGACTTTGCGTTCGTTAACGTTGGCGGGTAGGAGTTGAAACATGACCGGAAATCCGTTGCGGATGCAGGTCAGATGGAGTCCGTATCCATAGACCCATCCGTGATACCCACTTTTAGACCAAGTCGCTGTTTTATCAACGCCTCGTAAACCTTCGGGGAGATGGTTCTTGATGCGGTCTTTCTGATGCCAAACGGGACCCGCAGCTTTGAAAAGACTTTTATCTTCATAAACGATTTCTTGAAGAAACCCGGCTTCTCGGGCGAAACTTGAGGTTGCGACATATTCGGTGAACGCCTGAAGTCTATGGGTCAATGCTTTATATCTCCGACCAAGCGTCACGTGAGACGGACACGCAGGCAACCGGCATCTTTCGAGCCAGAGGGGGTGATGAAATAAGTAATCGTGTTGTGCACGCATCGCAGTGATCCCTTTGAGGGTCATAACGGTGTAAAAGACGATGAGCGAAGCATCAGAATACGTCTCTGGTCTTCCTCTTTTGGAGGTTTTTTCTTCTGTCGCTAAAAACTCATCTAACATTAGAAACAGGAATGTGATATACTCTCTCATGTCAGGATATAGCATGGGTGTCTCCTTCATTGATATCGTATAAAATGAAAGGATACCCAATATCCTGACTTTTGGCAACTATTATTTATGAAACACCCTCAAATAAATAGGACTTACGCAAAGTTGACGACAATAGAAGGATTTTCGATCTCTCGTCGAATATAATCATCGTATAAACTTTCTTTGAGACGGTAAATCGTTTGACCCGTCGCACGCGCAGCACGCGTCAGACTTACCCAGACCCACAA
>JAJDXV010000056.1 GCA_022823085.1 Candidatus Poribacteria bacterium | reverse complement strand
CATTCAATTGTACCTATTCACTTTATATATATGGATACGTCTTCCTCTGTAGGAGCGAGCTGCGCTCGCGATCTTTCCTAAGAACGGGCACATATGTAAAGCAAAACCATGATCCAAATCGTACAATTGAATACCCCTGATTTGTATTCCTTTGACAATTGTGTTATAATTTGGTAAAATTATAGCATGATTGATGTTTTGCGACAACTTTTAATGTCTTACAGAAAGCACAATAGATATAGAAAAACTGCGATACCCACTCGAAATTAGTAGGCATTGTATAACAAATTTCATGAAAATACCGAATGCAGAACGTGCTATCGTGGAAATTGGTAAACTGCGGGATTACTGCCTTGACCCAGAGCACAGCGATGGTAAGCACAAAGCACACCAATTTTACGTTATGCTCGGCATAACTGCTGATAACGCTGAGGCACTACGTGATATTTTGTTGAAAGTCGTCAAAACACACGACGCGCAAGTAAGACAACGAGACAACTATGGACAACGCTACAGGATTGATTTTCCGCTTACTTGGAAAGGCAAACAAGCGATAATTCGGAGTGGTTGGATCATTGACCCTGATTCGGATATCCCGAGATTAGTAACTGCGTATCCATTGAAAGGAAGAATAGACCATGAAAATTGAATTTTTCGATGGCGTTTCGCTCATAGACAACTTGCCTGAATACCACCCAACAGGACGTACAAAAACAAAGAACATCCAACTTTTGGATGTTGTCGCGCTTACACACGACATACCTGATCGGAATCTCAGGCGTGGAGAAGTTGGCACGGTCGTTGAGATTCTTGCAAACGGCGACGCGTTTGAAGTTGAATTTAGCGATCAAGATGGACAAACGTATGAATGTCTTAGCTTTCGTGCCTCAGAACTTATGGTTTTATACCATGAACCGACACCGGAACTATAAGGGACTCCTCAGCACGAACCGTAAATCTTGATACGAGTTGTGTAAATAGCGTATGATGTGTTGTTAACAACTGATGATGTTCTTAAACTCCCTGAAACGAGGAAAATATGGATAAAGTCCTTCAAAACCTTAAAAACATTAAAGCGTGGGTTGATTTCAACTCACCGCCGCCGGATTTTGGTACAAATACCGAATTTATGAAATTCGCTGTTGAAATTATGAACCGATGCTTGTACCTGCTCAAAGCGGGAGCAGCTTCAGCACCAGATGCAGAAACAGCTAACAAAGGATACACTAAAAACGAGGCGATAATTGTAGGACACATGGTTCGGATCACAAAACTATACGAAGGGATTTTAATGCATATTTGTAGTCATCATCAAGAATTAGCACATATTTTTTTTCGCCTCATACTTGAGACTGCAATAAGAATGGAGTACCTTATTACATCAGAATCCCCAAAAAAATCCTTTCAAAGTTTTATTTTAACTTCCTACAGACCGGAAAAGGAAATGCTTCAGGACTTGGATAATAATGCTAAACAAAGGCCACTAATTCCGATTCAAAAAAGGATGAGAAGGAGCATTATATCCTGGCTTAGAGAAGATGGGATCACGCAAAAGGAATTATTGAAAAATAAAAATTGGAATCTTGACGGTAAAAATTTTCGAGAGATTATGAAGACATTCAATATAGATTCTGTGTATCCCTATGGATTCGGAATTGCGAGCCATTGTGTTCACGGTGATTGGCTTGATATTGCATATCATCATCTTGAAAAAGATGGGCGATACTACACACCTGACTTGTTTTTTACCGAACCAGACCCGAGATCTGCATGTCCGGTAACCCATGTTTGTCTTGACAGTCTTTTGAAATATCTTAAGTGGAATAAATCTGATCCTGATAATATAATAAGTCCCGTTGTCGAAAAACTACATGAACTTAATCTTGCACTTGATGCTGCACATGAAAACACACTTGGTGAATGATTTACCTGCGATTTTAAGTTGTTTTTCTGGCGTTGATTGCGATGTAATTTTATTGAACTTAACGATAATATTATCACACATTTTACGCGAAAATACAAGGAAGATATCATGAAAAACTACACACTCATCCTCATACTCCTACTTGCGACTACTGCCTGTACAACCGCCGAAGAGCAGCAAGATTATAGCAACGACGAAATCCGGACCCTACTCCCTTACGATGCGATTCCCGCGATTACCGAACCGCAATTCGTCTCTGCCAGTGCGGCGAAATTAGATGCAGATGCACCCATCATCGGTGTAAATCTCAACGACGAAAGCCACGCCTATTCGCTCTATCTGCTCAACGGACACGAGATCGTCAACGATGTTGTCGGCGGAATGAACATCGCTACCACGTGGTGACCGCTCTGCAGAACGGCTATCGTGTATAGTCGAGACCTTGACGGTAAGACGTATACCTTCGGTGTCAGCGGAAAATTGTGGCGGGACGCACTGTTGATGTACGACCATCAGACCCGTTCCCTCTGGTCCCATATCACCGGAGAAGCACTACAAGGACCGCTGAAAGGGAAGCAATTAACGTTACTCTCCTCCATACCACAGATTGCATGGGAAACGTGGCAGCAGAATTATCCAGACACCCAAGTGTTGTCCGTACCTACCGCGGGCGGAACGATTGAAGGTCTCAGTCGAGATACCTACGCAGATTATCACGCCAGTCAGGACACAGGTGTCAGTGGAACGGAATACACTGATGCCAGACTCCCCAATAAGTCGCTTGTCATCGGTGTTCAGCTACAGGCTAAAGTTGGTAATACGCAGTTCCGTGCATATCCGATCACGGACTTTACGGGGACCGCTGTGATAAACGACATGCTCGGCGATGTACCGTTGTTAATTTTCCATGACAAAATGTCGTTCGCGACAACGGTCTTTAAACGTGTTGTGGAAGACCGTTCGCTAACTTTTAAGCACGAGGCTGATTATTTCGCGCAAGACGATTCGGGTACAGAATGGAATCTGATTACAGGCGAAGCAACATCGGGCAAATACAACGGAACACGTTTAGAACGGGTCCCCGCCGTCAATATCTACTGGTTCGCTTGGGCACGTTACTATCCGCAAACAACAATCTACGGTCAGTAATGTTTATTGATGGTATGTGCTGGGTATCGGGCGAGGTAACCTCGCCCCTACGCTTAACACACCCTAAACTTTAAAGTGGACGAAGCAGTCGCCTGTTAATCGTCTAATTCGACGATTTCGCCTGTCATATTCCGATGCATTGTTGGACGGATGACTAATTCCGGGATGTTGCTCCGTTGCGGCAGCGTTGCGATGAGCAGGATCGCCGCTGAGGTTTCGTCAACGTCTACCATCGTGGCGCGGGCATCCGCATCCGGCGGGATTGGACGATTGTCCAGAATCGGTGTTGCCACTTCACCGGGAACTATGACACTTGCACGGATACCGGTGTTCCTCAAATCGGCGTTGAGGAATTCTGTGAAGTTGATAACGCCAGCCTTCGCTGCGCCGTAAGCGAAACCGCTGAACGGACCTGGCGTAACCGCCGCGAGCGATGAGATATTGATAATCGTCCCCGATTTCGCCTTCAACATCGCCGGTACGACCGCCTGCGTACAGAAGAACGTCCCGATCAGATTTGAATCAATCACCGAGCGCACCTCTTCAGGTGTCGTGTTCAGAAGCCGCCGATTGTGTGAACTGTGTCCGGCATTGTTCACCAGCACATCAATTCGTCCGTATGTGTTAAGCACAAGCTGAACGAAATGTTGCACGGCTTCATCATCAGCGACATCCAGCACGCAAGCCATCGGGGTACCACCCACAGCCTCAATTTCTGAACTGACAGATACTAACTTTGATCGTGTTCTGCCGAAAATCACAACGTTAGCACCTTCTTGTGCCATCGTGAGCGCAGCACCACGACCGATACCGCTCCCGCCACCTGTAATGATACAAACTTGTCCCTCTAAACGCATTCTTGACCTCCATTGGGTAAAACCGGTTTCACTGCCGCTTTCACCGCTTTCGATAACGATTCGAGTTCGTACTGGGCATCCGAGATTTTATCGCGATGCACATCGAACGGGTAACCACCCTTGCCAGTTTCATTAAAATAGGCATTCAATTGGTAACGCTGAAAGATGTTCATCCGCTGGTAATCCTCTTCTCCTCTTCCGTCAAAGTGGAATGGATTGTAGGCATGAATGCGACTCCGCAGCTTTTAGTTGTCAATTTGCTTGAGTCTACCCCAGAGAGTTGTCTGTTTTTCCGCACTCGGTGAAACAGAGAGAAATCCCTCTGGCACCCATGCAGGAGACACATCGACGCCCCTCTCCTTTACAAGTGGTGTTCCACGATCCTTACCCTTCGCGTCAATAATATAGATATCAGCGGTCTGCCCGAGTATTGTATCTGAATAAACGTAGGCAATTTGTTTACCATCCGGAGACCAGGCGGGGGAATAAATCTCAGGAAGCGAAAAAGGTGGTAGCGGGACATTCACAGGTTTCTGTTGATCTGCTATCGGCGGTTTTACTATGGGACCCCCTTGCGTAAGTTGGCGAAAGTTGTCTCCATCCACGTCAATTACGCAGAGGTGATATCGCTCAACTTGAGGGATATGGAGACTGAAAGCGATCTGTTTTCCATCCGGAGACCAGGCAGGTCGCCCGTAGTATCCGGGGTCTGTTAACGCTACGGGATGTGCACCGTTGACATCCGTTTTGTAGATGCGGGACCTTTCGGCATCGCCAGCGACATAGGCAATCCATTTTCCATCAGGGGCCCATGCCGGGAACAATTCTCTCTCATCGCTGTTTGTAAGTCGCCAATGTTCCCGTGTCCTTGTGTCCATGACATAAGTTTTGCGAGCTTCATCTCCGTGGGAGGTATATGCCAAAAAACGCCCATCTGGAGACCATGTCAGATCCGGTGGCCATGGCGGCCCACTATTATTCTTAGGTACCAGGTTTGTTGTGAGCCTGCGAAGCCCTTCTCTATTGGTATCCATGATATAAATGTCTAAATTCCCTGAACGGTTGGAAGCAAAGGATAGCCACTTACGCTCCGCAGCGTCTGTCCAGTTGCCTATGAACAGTAGACATCCACTTAGCAACACTGTCACTAATACTACATAAGTTGGTGTACGCTTCATATTGACAGATTCCTCCTATTATTTACAATACAGATTAGCAGAATTCGGCAAAATTTTCAAGAGTTCATTGGTTTCGCATTTCAATTGACCTCCGAGAAAAAATATGCTATACTCAAGGGTAAGGCTTTAAAATATATCTAAAAGGAGCATCCAATGATACGAGACGTTACAGAACTCACCCCCGAACAGTTCCACGAGTGGATTCAGTTGATTGTAAATGAGACGCTATTTGAGTCCCGCGATCGGCTTGTTACTTTGCTCACAGAGAATGCTGACAAAGTGGCGTTAGCAGAAGAATTCCGCGATTTTTTTGAAGATTACTGTGGACTTGCGTTTGCGCTAGAGGAAGTAGAGGAATCGCTCCTTGCGATGCTTGAAACATGCGATACGTTCGCACCGCTCCGGCATCGCGTGGCAGCAGTCGAAGCCGAGCGCAAAACATCGCCCTTGGGACGTGAGTCCCGGCGAACAGGAGGCTACATCATTGGAGATCACGTGCCAGAGATAAAGGTGACAGACTTATCAGCAAACGGGTTTCGCGCGTTGATGAATACGCTTGCGAATTGGCAACTTTTCACTGCAAGGGAGCGAGTGGTAAAATTGTTAAGTGCCAAAGTAACCAGAAATGATAGGAATCCACTGCAACAGGAGAAAATTGTCTCCACCGCTACGCTAAATACGCAATTAAAGTCGGCGTTTTTGGAGTTTTTCGTCTGTTACTTGGAATTGGAGCAATTCCTTGAGGATTATGACTACGATTCGGATGATGGGTTGGTGGTGTGCTCCGAATTTGCTGAAGCCTTGGATCGAGAAGATGAATACATCAAGTCTGGTGGCAAGATGTTTACACTCAAGGAGGCAGCTAAGAGTTCGGAGTGAAACTAAAATGTATGAATTGATACTTACCTCAAACGCTCAAAGGGATTTACAGCGTTTGGATGCCTCAATCCGGACCCAAATCCGCCACAAACTGGAGTGGTTACGCGAAAATTGTGACAAGCGTAGACATACAGCTCTGAAAGGGAGACATAAAGGGAAATTCCGTTTTAAAGCCGCTAAGGATTATCGTATCCTCTATACCTTCAATAGGAAAACCAGAGTGTTAACAGTTTCACGCATTCAGCACCGTAGCAAAGTTTATTAGGCGTGAATAGGTTATTTCCTGGACCTTCTATCAATCTCAAAACACTTGACAAAAATCTGAAAACATCTATAATCAACATTATAGACCCATGGAATTCAGGAGATATTCTTATGTCCTTAAAACAACGCATCCATAGTAAGGAAACGATTAAGATCGCTGGTGGTGTGCCTTTCGGCTGCACCCGGGACGAGATGGAAGCCGTCCTCAGCCAAGACGACTACGATTTAATCGGAACCGATCACCAGCATGGACCGGCGAATGAAGACAAACTCGTCGAATACTGCAAGATGGCAGACGAGTTCGGTGTTGGTGTACAACTCCGCATTAAACACACCCGAAACGCTTATTTGATCGGCAATATGTTGGATTTAGGGCCGCTTGCGATTGTTGTGCCGCAAGTCGAAACAGTCGAAACAGTGGACGAAGCGATCGACGCGTTCTACTATCTGCCGATGGGCAAACGGAGTTGGGGTCCCATTAATTCTTATGGCATCAATCGCGGCATGGATCGCCTCGAATACGCCGATTGGTGGAACAATACCGGTATCCTCATCTTACAGATCGAGTCTGTGAATGCCGTGATTAACGTCCGTAAATTCGCGAAACCGGGTGTGGATATGGTAACCTTCGGCGAGAACGACCTGAACTTTAGTATAGAGTCATACCCGAAGTCCCCGTTTAAGAACTTTCAAGAGTGTTTTGCGCATGTTCAAACCCAGTTAGCAGACACACACGTCAAGGTAGGCCCGGGCCCTGCGCCGACGTTTACACCGTGAGAGCCATTTTTTGTAGCGATAGCTCGCGTTAAGAAAATAAAAGAACATTACGACTAAGGAGTGTCATTTTAATGTCAAAACGAATCAGAATCGGACTTGTTGGGTGTGGTATGATTGCTGGGTCCCATGTTAATGGGTATCTGGCGCATCCGCAGCACGCCGAAATCGTCGCAGTTTGCGATCCGGTGGAAGCGAACGTCAAGCGGCGACACGGAGACGTTTTATCGGTCGCAGCGTCACGTGCAGAAACCGCAAAAACTGAAGCAGAAAAGGCGGAAACCGCGGAAGCGAGCGAACGATTGAAAGCCGACGCTGCGCTTTTAGCAGAATATGCCGATAACGGTGTCAAAATCTTCAGCGACTACAACGATATGCTGAAGGAATGCGATTTGGATGCCGTCAGTCTTGCGACACCGCCGTTTGTCCACGAACCTGCAACGGTCGCAGCGGCGAAATTAGGGAAACATGTTTTCTGCGAAAAGCCGATGGCACGCACAGCGACAGAGGCGAGAAATATGCGGGATGCCTGTGACGCAGCCGGTGTTAAACTCGCATATCAGAGCGGTGGCACATGCCTCGACCCGACGAGTTACGCCATCCGAGATTATATCACCTCTGGAAAACTCGGCGATGTCTACTACGGCAGACTTACCAGTTTCCGGGTCCGCGGCAGACCGAATGTAGATATGTTCGGTTTCGGCAGATGGTTCCTCAACTCTGTCTATAGTGGTGGCGGTACGGTATACGACACGGGTGTCTACGACATCAACCGTTCCATCTACCTGCTCGGCTCTCCGCAACCGGCTACCATCAGCGGCATCGCCTATCGTGGGATGCTCCCCGAATACACAGGCGAAGAGATCAACGATGTCGAGGAGCATATCTCTATCCTCGTTCGGTTCAGCAACGGTATGTCGTTCACGTATGAACACGGTTGGGCAAGTAATTTGGCGGAACACCCGCAAGGTATCTTCATCTTCGGTTCCAAGGGTTCGTTTAGCGGCAATAAACTGTTCATGGAAAAAGGAAAATGGGATACCGACGATCAGGGTAATCGCAGGCGTTATCAAGGCAATCTTGTTGAAACGCCGTTGGCGCTGCCGAAACAGTCTTTCCCAGATAAGTTCCGTGATTTCCTTGATGCTTGTAATAGCGACGCGCAACCGGTCAGCAATGGCGATGTCGGTTTGAAGGTTACAGAGATCATGAGCGGTTCGCTCTTGTCAGCGAAACTCGGACGCGAAATCAGCGTAGAAGAACTTTATGAGATAGAGGCACTCCGCACGGAGCCGACACCGGGCTGGCCGATTCCATAAAATCGCATTTCAATAGAAGCATCCCTGGATCTATTGCAAGTCTTTGTTGATTCACATTGCTGTGTGTTTAGCTCATGAAGAAACCCAAAATCAGGTTTAAGGTTGACTGTTTTACAAATGTGTTGTAAAATGTTAATAACACAACAATTCGGTTTATAAAGTAAGGAGAACACCCATGTACAAGAGAGGGTTTTCGGCTAGGTAATGATATATAGCATTTTGAGATTGCAAACTTAGGCTATCGGGGACTCGCGTTTTGGAAATGTAGCAAAATCATTATTAAAGCGAAAACTCTCCGAAATTAAATCATTATAGAGTCTATTACTATAGTTTGGACAGTTTGCTAAGTTTAGGAGTTATGAAAAGTTGGCAGTGTTCTCCCGTTAGAGCTCCCGAACAGATGTTAGGATTGGCTTCTAAACCTGTTTTTGGGTCTCTATTGTGTTAGAAACGACTGCTTT
>JAJDXV010000167.1 GCA_022823085.1 Candidatus Poribacteria bacterium | reverse complement strand
GACTTACGCATATCGCTCTTTTGTACCACAATCTGTTAGATTGTGACACCAGAACGCTGTGTTTTCAGAAGAATTTCATCTAACAGAGCCACCTATAGCCAAAAGTGCGTAAGTCCTATAATTAATTCTTAGGTTTACCATAAACGCGCCAACGGCGTTAATCCAACGGAGTCTAACCACCTTGAAGATCGCTTATTTTGACTGCTTTTCTGGTATCAGCGGCGATATGACGCTCGGTGCCTTGGTTGATGTCGGGGTGCCGTCAGAAATACTTACAGACGGATTGGCGACCCTCAAACTCGATGCTGAGTTTAGCCTCCGCTTTGAAAAGGCTGTGAAACACAGCATTACCGGCACCCGCGCGATCGTAGACGTGCATCCGGCGCACACCGATTCCCACGAAAAAAAAGCACATTCACACGGGCACGGTCACTCCCACACACACGAGCATTCGCACCATCACGAGCATGGACCGAGTCGTCATCTCTCCGATATCTTCAAACTGCTCGACGATAGTCACCTCAACGCAGCAGTGCGGGATACCGCAAAACGCGTCTTTGATCGGCTCGCTGAAGCGGAGGCAAAAGTACACAACACATCAAAAGACAACGTTCATCTCCACGAAGTTAGCGGCATCGATTCTATTGTGGATATCGTCGGTTCTGTCATCGGTCTCGCATACCTGGAGGTAGACGCTGTTTATGCGTCCCCGCTCTCCCTCGGCAGAGGTTTTGTCCGATGCGCACACGGCGTTATGCCGGTCCCTGTCCCCGGAACAATGGAACTCCTACAAGGCGTGCCGATCCATCAAACCGACATTCCGAAGGAACTGGTTACGCCGACCGGTGCCGCACTCATTACAACACTATCGCAAGACTTCGGTGTCATGCCACAGATGCGGCTTGATCGGATCGGGTACGGTGCCGGTACTCGCGACCTCGAACAACGTCCGAACCTCCTTCGGCTCTGTCTCGGCGAAAAAACATCGGACACCGGCTTAAAGACAACGCACCACCACGCCGAAACCGACAGCGTGGACATTATTGAAACCAATGTAGACGATATGTCCCCAGAGATTACCGGCTACGTAACGACCCAACTCTTTGAACACGGCGCACTCGATGTATTCCTCGCACCTGTTTACATGAAGAAGGGCAGACCGGCGACACAGATCACTGTCCTCTGTCCTACGATACACCGAGACAGACTCATCGAACTCCTCCTCACCGAAACCACGACCTTTGGTGTTAGGCTATCTTCCGCCGATCGGATCAAACTCCGCCGTGACTTCGTCGAAGTTAAGACGCAGTGGGGCACGATCCAAGCCAAGCGCGGATACCTCAACGGCACGCTTATCAAGACTGTCCCCGAATACGAGGACTGCAAACGGCTTGCCGAACAAAACAACGTCCCGCTTCGACAGGTCTACGCCGCAGCACTCAGCACCCTCAATTCTGTTGACCCAGTAGATCAACCCGAAACCTAACTTGTCCATTTGCCTTAGCCTTTTCGCCCTGTAACCGGTATCTTGTTTCTGGCTCTTGGTGGGGATTCAAGGATAAAGTCTCTATCCGGTTATGGGATGTTACCACCGGCGAAAACGTCCACACGTTCTGGGGGCACGCCTCGGATGTGCAAGACCTCGCCTTTTCAGCGGACGGTGCCCTTTTGGCAAGTGCCGGTTATGATGATGCTATCTTGCTATGGGATATGAAACCGTATATCCAATTAGGTTAATACATCCCATTTTCGTTATATCTATCAAAATTCTGAAGAAATCAGGCACTTGTGGGTTTACCCTAACAGTACCTGTTTTACAATAGTTTGGACAGTTTCTGTTTGGTTCATGACCTGTTTCCGAAGCATTTCCGATTTTTCTGAAAGTTTTTCACACAAAACCAACGCGTAGGAAAATAACGCTAATGAACTAAAGAGTAGCCCCAGCGGGGCGGTATGTTTATAGAAACGTCAGGGCCCCAAGGTCTAAGCCCCAGCGGGGCGATATGTGTACCGCACCTAAAATTGTCCAAACTATAGTCAAAATTATAGTAAAACTTATAATTAACGACACATCATAGAAGGCAAGGTTAATGAAGTTTAAGAAAATATTTCGGTAATTGACGGGCAATAATGCACTTCGCATTTGGGTGAGTACACCGCAGAATTGCCCTACTACAAACGGGTGGGCTCGTAGTCGTGCGATTCATCGCACGTTCCGACATTACCGAATTAAAAAATTAACCTTCATCAAACCCTGCCTGCAAGGGGGCGCCTGATTTAGATAAGTGCATCCGAAAACGTGTATAAGCGAATCATTGCTGTTTTCTGATGGCAATGGTATCTTATACCAAAAAGGAAGTTTAAAAAGAAAAGTGAACACTTTCAACAACAAAATTGCACTTAATCTTGACGGCAACGCAGCAGTGTCCATCAAAGGTTTCATTGCTCCGATTGAATACACCCAACGCAACTACCACGTAGACTGGGACGAATTGGCGAATTTTCGGGTTGCTGAACCGGAGAAGCAGTATCCGACCTCCGTTTTTCAAGCGTTTCTGCCATCGGAACCGGTTGCAGTCGGTGAATGCTGGCAGATTGAAGAAGAAGCTGCGTTAACACTACTGAGGCAACTCAATCCGCGTCCACAATTGGAGTTGGAGGTTGGTGGCGCGGATTCTTTCGGTTTATGGGCATGTCTACGCGCCTACAATGACGCGTTCGCTGAGATTCTGTTCCGTATCCATGCGGAATTTGTTTTAGAAAAAGGTTATTTTGCGCCATCGCAGTTCGCCGGATATATGGTTATTGATCGGGGCGAAAAAAAAGTTGCCGCTTTCAAGATGCACGTTCCGGATGCCACACTAAACTTTGATGTACGTTGGAGGATATTTGGAGATGAACGCCTCGCTGCCGATATCGGTTTTTGTCCGCAAATGGAACTCTGGGCAGGCACACAAGACGTTTTACAAGATGCCAAATTCGCAGAAGCCATCACCGAAGCGGAAGCCTTACACGCACTGATGTTACGTTTTTACAAGTCCGCGCAAATTAACTGGGTATCGCTTGAGGAAGCGTTGGAACTTGCACCTGCATTACAGAAACCGATTCACGCCATTTCATCAGGGGGACCGCTTGCAGACGAATCCTGCTGAGGGAGTGGCAAAGGCCTGAGAGCAGGTGCTCTCTCTGACGATCAGAACATTGAATTCCTGAGCGAAAACTTTATCAACACTTGGATAGCAGATGCTGAATTAGGGCGTATCCACAGCTTGCGGGAACCGATTGCGAAGAGACGCGAGCGTGAAGGTAAGACGTTTGACACAAGCCATCCCTTGGCACAAGCCATTATAAAGGGGTGGAAGACCGGATCGAAGAAGGGTTCACCCGTGGATTGCTTCGTCATATCACCCGATTTTGAACTGATGGGCAGAGTGCTTGTCAATGAATTCTTCGACGACAATTGGAATAAATTTAAACGCCGAGACGAGGAGAGTTACCTTATATTTCTCAAGGAGTGCTTGGACGGAAAACAGCCCGGATTGGGAAACATCATTCTGAACAGTGAAGAACCTTCACAGGATGTCTTTGATGTTTTTCAAACCCCGACGGTTGGCTTTCAGGATTACACCATCGTTGTCATTGATACAAGAGCATTTGAGGGGGGCGGCACGCTAACTATTGACATTGAGACCGGTAGAGCCGATGCGGAGGGGTGCTTCTATTTGGTTGATGGTGACAACAACCTCCCCACAGCAGAAAGAGTGACGAAACACATGGTACTTGCCCAAGCGTGGCTCGAACCCGATGAAACTGGGCAACTCACGCATCGTTTTGACCGAGGGCAGTTTTTTAAGTTGGGTGCTACAGGAGCTCACAGTCGGAGTGAGAAAGGCAGTATAAACGCTTTTAAAGCAAAAATTTCTGTAGCGGAATATCCACAAGTGGAATCCTTAAAAAAAGGGGATCCTGAATCGGATAAGCACATCCCAGAAACGCTATTAAGTGAATTGCGTCTTGTACTTGACAAGGCACAGCCCTCACAAGAAATATTAAACGCTTTTCGGGCACCCGGCACCGGTTATCAAGATTACACTGTCATTAATATTGATACAACGGCGTTTGAAGGCAGCGGGACGTTAATCATTGATATCCGTGTCGGGGATGCTGACATTTCCGGTTCGTTTGATCTTTTTGATGGGGATACCGAACTGCCGACAGAAGGTTATCCGGATGCCGCGCTCAGCTCCGCGTGGGGAATTGGACCCGGTGAAGCAGGAAAAATCAGACACCGTTTTGAGCAAGGCAAAGTTTTTAAGTTGGGTGCTACAGGCGACTGGTACGGTGAGAAGGGGCGTATCAATGCCTTTAAAACACATATTTCTGTAGTGGAGAATTGAAATGAAAACCTTATCAAACAAAATTACGCTTAATGTTGACGGTAACGCAGAAGTCAATGTCAAAGGTTTCATTGCGCCGATTGAATATACGCAATATAACTTTCACGTGGACTGGGACGAGTTGGCGAACTTTCGGGTCGCTGAACCCGAAAAGCAGTATCCCACATCCGTTTTTCAAGCGTTTCTCCCGCCGGAGCCGGTTGCGGTGGGTGAGTGCTGGGAGATTCAAGAAGAGGGCGCGCTAATGCTACTGAAACAGCTTCATCCAAATCCTTTACTGAAACTCGCCATTGATTCGGGGGATTCGTATGGGTTGTGGGGTTGTCTGCGCGCGGAGAATGACAAGTTCGCTGAAATTATGTTCCGTATCCATGCGGAATTTATCATGGAACGCGGTAAATATACGCCGTCCCAATTTGCTGGGCATCTGGTAATTGATCGGTTCCAAGAGAAGGTTGTCGCCTTCAAGATGTACGTGCCGCCAACGACACTGAATTTCGATGCGGGTTGGAAACAAGAAGACGGGAATTATTTTGCGGAGATCGGCTATTGCCCGAAGATGGAACTCACAGCTGGTAAAGAATTGCAGGATGTCGAATTTAGCGCGGCAATCACGCAAGAAGAAGCGGCGCGCGCATTGTCCTCGCGGTTCTACAAGTTTCAGCAGATCAACTGGGTATCGTTGGAGGAGGCGTTGGAGATGGCACCTGCACAACGGAAACCGATTCATGTTATCTCAATAGATGGACCGATTTTTGACGAGGCGTGCTGAGGGAGTGGCAAAATCCTGAGAGCAGTTGAGCTCTCTGAAGATCGGATCATAGAATTCTTAAACGAAACCTTTATTAACGTGTGGGTACCTAATGCGGAATTAGGACGCACACCGAGTCTGCGAGAACCGATTGCGAGGCGACGCGAACGCGAAAGTAAATCGTTTGATACAACGCACGCTTTAGCACAGGCAATCATAAAAAGTTGGAAAAAAGGGTCGCCTGTGGACTGTTTGGTAATCTCACACGAGTTTGAACCGCTCGGTGGCATAGACTATAACGAGTTTCCTGATTGTTTTGGGGATTTTGATGACGAGGTAGAAGCGTATCTGTTTTTTCTCAATGCATCCTTGGAAGGAGAGCGTCCCGGATTGAGTACCCTTGTCCTCACGCCGGAACAACCTTCACAGGAGGTGGTGGACACCTTCCGTACACCGATGAGCCCGCACCAAGACTGGACGGTTGTCCACATTGATGCCAGAGCGTTTGAAGCGGGTGGCGCACTCACTATTGACATCCAAGTCGGTAGAGACAACGGCATCGGGATCTTCCATCTGCTTGATGGAGATAAAAAACTGCCGACAGAGGAAGTGCCTGATGGGATTGATCCCGAAAAATGGAACAGTCAAGAGAGTGATGAGTATGAGGAGGCACTCGGTGCCCTGGCGAAAGTTTGGGGAATCTTCCCGAGTCAAAGTGGACGGATTACCTATCAGTTCAGTCGGGATCAACGTTTTAAGTTGTGTGTGACTGGAGACCAATGGGGCGGGATCGGCGACATAAACGCTTTTCACGCGAAAATTTCTGTGGAGTCGGAAACTGATTGAGGAAAAGCTATCGAATCGTTAATCAGCCATTTTGGGTTTTCCGTAGGGGTTAGGTTTCCTAACCCTACTGTAACGATTTTCATTTTTTTTTAAACCTATCGGGCAACAATCTTCCTCTTTAATAATAGTAGGATTTAGGCAAAAGGCAATAACACACGTCCCGGAGAAAACCTGTTAGTCAAAACGAATTATGGCGAAGGATCCGTTTTCGTTTCCGGTATGGGTATGGCGTTCCAAGACACCTATATGGGCGGCAAAAACGAGAGAGCCATTAACAATCAACAGGCTTTTATCAATCTGATGAAGGTTATCTGCTAAGTCTCCTCAAGTCACATTCTAAAATATAGAGGCGGTCCTTGTGACCGTCTCACTTTATGCTACGAAAAAATAATACCATCTCTAATTGGATACCTTTCAATGGTAACCCGGTTTCGCAGCAAATTGCCCGCTTGGCAATAGTCAGAATTTAACGTTGCATCCACCAAAAGTGCATCCACACATGCGTATAAGTGGAAGCTCTCCACAAACCCACTGTTCTCCTAATCAAACTTGATCTTATCCTTACCAAACCTTTTTACTGCTTGTGATTCGTGACAGACGCTAACGCGGAATCAACCTAAGGATTATGCACCTTTTCCGCGCTAAAATTGTGTCATTAATAAATAGCGACTTTAGCAAACAAAACACACAAAAATTACAATTACTCGGTTTAACCGAGAAACACTACGGAGCATATACTTTAAAAAATGAGGCTACAAGATGCTATCGCTGCAGGTATTGCGCACCTCGCTCAAAATCGGCTCCGCGCTGGGTTGTCCATCCTCGGTATCTTCATCGGGATCGCCAGCGTGTTATGCATGATGGCAATTGGCGACGGCGCGAAACTTATGATTGCCCAAGACATTGAGAAACTCGGTGGTGCCAACCAGGTACGACTCTGGACACGGACCTATATTTGGAGAAACTACCGGTTCATCCGGCGCACAACTGAACGATATACCCTTGAGGATGTTCACGCTATTGAGGCGGACTGCCCCAAAGTACAATTTGTTTTACCCAAAAACGAAGGGTACAGACCGCTTGTTACCAGCGCAGATGGCAGCCAAGCGCGACCCAATTTTGAAGGTGTAACACCAGACTATGCCCGCGGGCTTCACTGGGAAGTTCGGGAAGGTAGGTTCTTTTCTGAAGACGACCTCAAAGACGCGAAACAGGTTTGCATTCTCGGCGCTGACACCGCTCAGGAACTTTTTGGCGAAACATCTCCGATCGGAAAAGAGGTGAAGATCCGGTATTATTGGCGACAACCCCCGGTGAGAGTACGGGTTATCGGGGTTATGAAAACAAAAGGGAGCAGCATCAACTCCTGGTACTCTTTAGACGAAACTATTTGTGTCCCCTTAACAACACATCAACAACGGATGTCTGGCAACCGCTACATTGAAGAACTCATCATCTTCTTTGACAAAGATGCAGATGCCTATGATATCCTCGATGCCGCCAAGGATATCCTCCGCAAAAGACATCGCGGAAAGGATGATTTTATCGGGTATTGGGTCCCGAAACGGTCTGCCCGACGGCTTGAACGGATTGAGAAAATAATAAAGATCGCTTTGGGAAGCGTTGCCGGGTTCTCGCTGTTTGTCAGCGGGATCGGTATCATGAATATATGCCTTGTTTCCGTCGGCGAGAAGACGCGAGAGATAGGGTTGCGCAAGTCCGTCGGCGCAAAACGGATCCACATTTTCTATCAGTTTTTGACGGAATCAATCTGTCTCTGTTTCTGTGGCGGTGTACTCGGGATCGCTGGCGGCTGGATCGCAGCGCAAGGCATGGCACGGCTTGCGATCCGCATCGTACCGATTGTACCCGAATGGCCCGTCGTTCTTTCGTGGCAGTGGATCCTGACTTCTATTCTGTTCTCCGTTGTTATGGGGATTAGCTTCGGGGTCTATCCAGCGATGCAAGCAGCGCGACTGACACCTATCGAGGCACTCCGCACCGAAAAATAAGGGACTTTAACCAACAACTCGACTCCGTTATAGATGTTAGAGGCACGAGTTGTTGGTTAAGGCTGACGGCTAATCGCTATTCATCGACGGCTTGCGATTGACACAGATCACAGGTGCCACACCGATAACGCTCTTCAACGGCTTCACCGAAGTAGTCTCGGATGAACCGCATCCGACAAGTGGATTCCAACGCATAAACAAACACTTGATCCAACTGGCGCTGTTTGCGACGGATATAGTCGCCTATCTCAATCTGCTCGTCTGTCAGTGTACTGAGCATCTGACTGTCTTCAAGCAGTTCAATGAGTAACAGGTCTTCCTGTCCCCAGTACTGGATATAACCGTCGCTTTGCAGCTCGGCGAGACCTTCCATTATCGTCTTCGGATCCCGACCGACGGCATCACAGAGTTCCAAAATCGTCTTTAAGCCTCTCCGCAATTCGATGAGCAGTTCCCGTTGTGTTGTATCCCGCGGCTCCGCCTGTTCCGACCAGAATCCACGAAACCGGACGGAGAGTTGAGACGGGACGTTATACCACCGCTTCAAAAAACCGAGCTTTTCGAGGTAACTGAGACCGACATAGATTTTTGTCGGATTGCTGCTGCTCATCCACGCCAGCTCTTCGTTAGAGATTGTGCGATACCTTTCGCTCCCTTTGAAACCTTCAATGACCTTTAAGAGTTTAAGCAGGAATTGCTTATCCGGCACGCTCTCCTTAATAAACCAATCATGCAACCCGCGGTCATCGTGACAGAAAAGCAGAACACAACGCGCGTCCTCTCCATCTCTACCGGCTCTCCCGATCTCTTGACAGTATTCTTCGAGCGTACCGGTGAGTGTCCAATGGACAATATATCGGATGTCTGCTTTGTCGATCCCCATACCGAAAGCATTCGTGGCAACAACGACATCTAATCCATTTCCGCTCGCGTCGAAAAAGGCTTCTTGGACACGCGTCCGTTCTTGCGGTTCCAGTCCAGCGTGGTAGAAATCCGCACGGAATCCACGTCTTTGAAGAAAATCTGCGATCTCTTCGGTTTCGCGCCGCCGTCCGGCATAGATGATCCCACTTTTCAACCGAGGGTGTCGAAATTCAGTGTCCAACGTTGGCGCGTTCACGCGCTGTTCGTTCAGGAACTTTTCGAGCTGCAGATACTTTTCATCGTCGTTTTCATTCTCCTGAACGCTGAGTTTCAGGTTCGGACGCTCAATGCCTTCAACGAGGATGTGCGGGGTCGGTATATTTAGCACACTCAGGATATCCTCTTGGATATCTGGTGGTGCTGTCGCTGTGAAAAGCGCAATAACATGCGGTTGGAGGACATCAATCGTATCTTTCAGGGATAGATAAGCAGGACGAAAATCACGTCCCCATTGCGAAATACAGTGTGCCTCATCTATGACGAACAGTGAAATCCGCAACGCGTTCAAAATATCTAAAAAACGCCGACTTCGCAAGCGTTCTGGCGAGACGTAAAGCAGTCGGACTTCGTTTCGTTTCAGACGTGCTAATTCATTTTGATATTCGTCCCATGTCTGTGTGCTGTTGATTAGGGAGACCGCATCAATACCTTGCTCGCGTAAAGTATCAACCTGGTCCTTCATCAAGGAGATGAGCGGCGAGATGACGACTGTGATTCCGTCGAGCATCAATGCCGGCAGTTGATAACATAACGATTTACCGTGTCCGGTGGGGAATACAGCGAATGTGTTTTTGCCATCTAATATCGCCTCAACAATCTCGCGTTGCCCCTTGCGAAAGGATGTATAGCCGAAGTGGGTATCAAGTGCTGTCAAAAGTGGGTCCGCTGGTACTTCTCGGTCTGAGGGCGGGTCTGCGACATTGACCGACGACTCCAGAATGGCATCTACCTGTTTAAGCAAATCCTGCAAATTTTGCATATTTTTCGCTGTGCGTTTTGTCCGCTACGAGAAGAACCGGAAGCGGAAGATATGAAAAATCGCGGCGACACCGTCTTTCCAACTCACGGTTTTACCTTCGTGGTAATCTCTCCCGCGATAGGAGATGGGAACTTCAATAATTTTGCACTTCCGTTTGGCAAGTTTCGCCGTAATTTCCGGTTCAAAGCCGAATCTGTCCGAGTAGAGCGAAATCTCCTTCAGGATGGATGTCCGGATCACCTTATAGCAGGTTTCCATATCGGTAAGTTTCGTGCCGTTGACGACATTTGCAAGCGTCGTCAGAAATTGATTCGCGAGATAACTCCGGAGTAACCCCTTCTGCTTGCCTTCCATAAACCGAGAACCGTATACCACATCGGCTTCGCCATTTAAGATAGGTGCCAGCAATTTCGGATAGTCTTGCGGATCATATTCCAGATCGGCATCCTGAATGAGGGTAATCTCGCCAGTAATATGTTGGAAACCGGTGCGGAGTGTCGCCCCTTTCCCTTTATTCACATCGTGATAGAAGACTTTTACCGAAATCTCGTCTCCGTTTTCCGAGTGAGCGTTCGTTGCGAGGTATCCGTGGATGCCGTCCGGATTTTCTTGTGTATCTTCAATTTCTCTAAGAATATCACGCGTGCCATCTGTTGAGAAATCGTCAACAAGAATCAATTCTTTTTTCATACCGATTTCAACATCAGCAACCTGTTGCAAAAGCTCTTTTAGACTTGTAACCTCGTTGTAAATCGGAATCACAATGGATAGCGTAGGCGCCATCTGGATGCCCCCAATATTTTATTCCCACGGCTTTCGTGTAGGATACGGCGTAGACGAAGCAAAGTTGAACACGACCAATTTCTTCCTCTAAATAATACGCAATTCATTTTTTTAATTCAAGTTTAAAACAGTAGATTTACTTTTCACATCCCGATAGACACCTCGTATTTAATTCCGAATTTCTCTTGAACCTCAGGAATCGTCTTGAAATCGCTAAATGCCATAAGTTTTATCTCCTATCCTGTTACGCGTCGGTCAGATTCTCCAGCGCAAACGCAAAAAAAGAGGTGAAACTCGACAATTGACAAAGCGGTTATGTGCATGATAGAATATACCTAATAGATTTTCAACACCTACAAAAGAGTTAATAGACTCATCAGAACGGAGTTTTAAATGCAATTCAACGCTGTTTTCAAAAAAGTCCCTGAAGGTTATATCGGATTTGTTGAAGAGTTACCCGGCGCAAATACGCAAGGGAAAACGCTTGAAGAAACCCGATCAAATCTTCACGAGGCAATCCAACTCACGCTCAAAGCGAACCGAGAACTCGCTGAGGAATATATTGCGGAACTCGAAGAAGTTATTCGCGAACCGATTTTTGTCCGTTTATGAAAAGACGTGAACTTATCCGGCACCTTGAAAAAAATGGTTGCGAGTTCCTCCGAGAAGGTGGTAACCACACTATCTACGTTAACCGCAGGACGCGAAAAAGTGCTCCTATTCCACGCCATCGAGAATTGAACGTATTTTTGGTACGGAAAATCTGTTCCGATTTAGGGATTCCACGTTTATAGTTATTTTCCCTGTTTGATTTAGGCATACGACAACCGCTCAACCCGTTTCTCTAAAGGCTCCATTGTTTCAAGGATACCGCTCATCAGAGATGCCCTATCCTCGGCGTACGCGGCGTTGTTCCACTGATTAACGCGTTCGTTCGGATCGTTCTCCAGATCGTAGAGTTCGCCATAGGCGTGTCCGCAATACCACGTCAATTTTCGCGTATCCGTCACAATCGTCTTCAGCCGCAAACAGTTCGGATCGTCCACACACTCAACCAACAAAGCATCGCGGACGGATGTCGCCGCATCGGTTAGCATCGGCATCGCGTCTACACCGTCTGTATCTGCTGGCACCGGTAAACCGACCGCTGACAAAACGGTTGGCACGATATCCACATGGCTAAACAACGCCTGTGTCCGCTGCCCGCTCGGAATCGCTGCGGGGTATCTCATCAACGTCGGGACACGGACAAGCTGCTCGTAATGAAAAGGCCCCTTCATCCAGAGTCCATGATCACCAAGAAGTTCACCGTGATCAGTCGTAAAGAGCACCAATGTGTTCTCAGTCAAGCCGTATGTATCAAGACATTCCAGAATCCGTCCCATCTGCTGATCGATAATCTTCACCATATTGTAGTAATAGGCTTTACCGAGTCGTGCGTCCTCATCCGAGACTTTGCGATAGTCGGCACCGCCGCCCTGTCCAGCGATAGCAAACCTTCCACGGATTTCCGACTTCTCAAGCTGCCCGCACCGCGCTTCCAAGAAATGCGGCGGTTTATCGTCCAATTCGTCCGCAACGAAATCCGGAAGCGGCACCCGCATCGGATCAACACGATCCTCAAATTCTGTCGGGACACAGTGCGGATGGTGTGGGTCTTGGAAACCGACTGCCAACAGGAACGGTTGTGTACCATCGTGCTTCGACAAGAAATCCACCGTCCGATCCGCCGTCCAGACGCTGTTATGGTATTTCAGCGGTATCTCCCAATCGTAAGCCTCGCCGCCGAATCCTCTTTCACTCAGGCGCGTCGCTTTACTGTAACCGGTGAACGTCGCCTCCGACACCTCGGAGCGGACCCATTCGCCATAATGCCCAGCGATGCCATAAGTCGCATGTCCTAACGCCAATTCGACCGTCCCAAATCCGTAGTAGGGACCCCGGAAATCGGGGTAGCGTGTCATATCGTTGCGTGTCTCAATCGACTGTTCCGCAGAGGCACCGAACGGTTGGAAATGGGCTTTACCGATATAGTGCGTGCGATATCCAACATCAGCAAGCCGGTGCGATAGCATCGTTTCATCTTCCGGGACATTCATCCCAACGTTCCACGCCCCGTGGCGACTCACGTACCGTCCCGAAAAGATGGAGGCACGAGCAGGCGTACAGACCGGGTTCGCACAATAGGCACGCTCGAAACAGACCCCTTCAGATGCAAACTGGTCCAGATGCGGTGTCTCTGTAAACGTTGAACCGTAGCAGCTCAGGCTATCCGTGCGCTGCTGGTCGGTCGTAATAATCAGAATATTCGGTTGTTGTTTGCGCATAGTACTGTTTTCACCCACAAAACGGTTTCAGATAGTTGTAACTCTGTTCCGCCGCGTCTTCTGGTTCCATGATCTCTCGGAACGCTTGATGCACCGTTACGTAACCGTCGTACCCGATCGCTTCCAGCCCCTCGAATACCAGTGGGTAGTCGATACCCCCTTCGTCCTGTAGACGGATCGGATCGTGCGGAACTTCGCCCTGAATCCATGTAAGAAGCCGTGTCTTCCCCTCCGGTCGGCGGATATGGTTCTGAAGATAGACGTTGAACAGATACGGCGAGAACCGTTTGAGCGTCTCGACACCGTAATCCTGTCCGCAGAGGTCGAGGTTAGCAGGTTCATAGATGATCCCGAAGTTTTCTCTGCCGACGCGTTTCAGCACGTCAACCGAACCATCTACCGTTTCAAACAGACTCTGTGTATGCGACTGATGCGCGAGACGGATACCGCGCTCTGCGGCTTCATCAGAGGCACGTTGTGCCCAACGGATGTCCGCCTCAACCTTCATCGCAATGCGGATGAGGTCTGAACCAAGCAGTTCCGTTAAATCGAGATACGGCGTGATGTTACGGAGACCGTCCGGCCCTTGATCGTTATTAAGTGGCACCGGAAAGTCGCCAGTGATCATAGAGACCTTTAAATTAAGCGATCCCGCCTGCTTACGTGCTGCGGTAATCTGTTCCAAGGGGGAGTGGATACCGACTTGCGACGCACGCATACAGACCGCCTCGTAACCGAGTCCTGCAGCGAGTCCAGTCAGTTGTTCAAAGGTGTGTGTAGCATCTCTCTTCGATGCTGTTTCTGCGACGCGTACGGAAAGTGAAAGTTTCATAATTTTTAATGTTCCTTGCGGTTCGATAAGGCTTTTTTCATCAACAGGTGGCTCTCCGTATATCCGTCCTCCACTTCGTTACGGACTACGTTTTGATTATACCTTTAAAGAAACAAAATATCGGCGATTGAAAGTGCCATCAACACAAGGCTAATCATGCCGTTCAGTGTGAAGAAGGCGAGGTTGACACGGGAGAGGTCGGTCGGTTTGACGATGGCGTGTTCGTAGATAAAGATTAGCACCACAATCCCGACACCGATGTAATAGAAAAGTCCCAATTCGACAAGAAGCGGGACACTGAGAAGGAGCAACACTGCCATGACGTGCAAAGCGGACGAGAGCCACAACGCCCATCGGATACCGAGTTTCGCTGGAATAGAGTGTAATCCGTGCGTCTTGTCGAAGTTGACATCTTGGCAGGCGTAGATAATATCGAACCCGGCTGTCCAGAGCAACACGACGAGACAGAGAACAATCGGCGGCAATGCGAAGTTACCCTGAATCGCTATCCACGCACCGACAGGTGAGATAGACAGCGAAAGTCCGAGCCAGAAGTGTGAGAGCGCAGTAAAACGTTTCGTATAGGAGTATCCCATCACCACGGCAAGTGCGACAGGCGACAGCGCGAAGGCGAGCCGGTTCAACCGCCACGCAGCAAACACCAACAACCCAGCGGAGACGATGGTGAAACCCCAGACAGCACCTTTCGTGATTAAGCCCGCAGGGAGCGCACGCATGGCAGTACGTGGGTTTCTACTGTCAATCTCAGCGTCTGCAAGCCGGTTGAATGCCATCGCGCAGCTACGCGCACCGACCATCGCAACGAGAATCCAACCGAGCTTCGGCAACGATGGGAACCCGTCCGCAGCGATAAAAGCACTCATAACCGCAAACGGAAGCGCGAAGACGGTATGTTCAAATTTGATCATCTCTAAGATAATCTTAAGTTTTCGCATCTTTTGTTCTGCCGTGAAACCTCAGTCTTGTTCGGAAACTACAGGATTCTCACTGGTTCGCTCGCGGAGAAGTTCCAAAATCAAAGTCATATTTGACTCTAAATGTTCTACTTTAGACACTAACGTGTTGACAGTGCCGACAAGTTGTTGCTGGGTTGCTTCAAACGCATCCATACGTTCTGTATGTTTCGCTTCGTTTTCAGCAATACGCTGGGCATTCTCTGCGATATGTTGCGCATGCTCGTCATACCGCTTTTCATTTTCGGCTTGCCGCTTTTCATTTTCGGCGATGCGCTTCTCACTCAATTCGCTCGTCTTCTCAAGTGCTTTTACGTCTAACCTCAGGCTCGGAAGTTCTTTGAGTTGTGCATGAATACCGCGTAGATATATCAGGATTGCCAAAATCCCTGCGGCAAGTAGCGAACCTGCCGCGCCGAGCAGTATTTGAGAGAGACTGGATTCAAACATACCCATTCTCCTTTACATTCTAACAAATGTGAATTTTTATTCAAATGGTAGCAGGTTGCCCGCAGCATCAAACGCAAACGGTTTCGCTGCGTCTATCACCTCTAACCGTGAATGCAGTTTCGCATCTTCAAGCAGCACTTCCGAGATATCGAGTTCCGTCAATCTCAATGTACTCTCAATGCGGATAACCCGCGCATCTTCCGGTTCTGTGAGACCGATGGTGTCGAGTGCTATTTCGATCGCTTCACGGTCGGTGTCGTAATAGAACGGGATTTTCGATTTTTGCGGGCCGAGCGCAGTGATGCCATTCATGTAAGTCGCGTGCCGATCAACCTTATCTACAAGACGTGTCGTTGTGAAGTCTGCAAGTCCGATACCGGTAGCGTTGCCGTCGCTCTCTTCGGTGAGATCCCGGACGAATATACGGAGAATCGCCGGTTTCGCGGGTTCCGGTTCAAAGTTCTGCATCATCCGACCGATGACGTTCGTATCCATACCGGTGCCGCTGATATTTTTGCCTGTCCAATCCACGATGAGCAGATCGAGCTCATCGAACGGGAGCCGTCCCATCAGTGATTTCGCCTCAACGAGCAGTTCGCGTTCCGTCTGAAGGAGTTGCGCGGCAGGCATCGCGACCGCTTTTGCTGTCTCCTCGTGCGCATTCTCAATCAGACCCAAACCGAAAGCGATCTTGCCGCTATCCAGAATAAAACCACCGACTGCCGTGATGACGTGTTCAAAACCGTACTGGAAGAAGGCGCGGTGATAGAGGTTTGCACCCTGCTGTTTACCGAGCCCGATCACCAGCATCTTCATCAAACCGCTTTCGATGGAGCCGTTGAAATCTGTATGCGCTTTAACGCGGTTCAGCGGGACAACGTGATCCGCTTCAGCGGCATACCAATCCATAAAAATCGGCAAACCGTCCGCGGTTTTTCCGAGTTCCACGACCTCCATCGTCGCTTTCACAGGTGCGCCAACCGTCTCCTCGGTGATACCGTAGTGTTCCAAGACGCTCCGTTGCCCTTCGGGGGTTGCACCCCCGTGGCTGCCCATCGCCGGAACGACAAACGGGTGCGCGCCGAGCACTTTGAGGTAATCAACCGTCGCCTTGACTGCAGTAGCGACATTGGCGACACCGCGACTGCCAGCAGTGATCGCGACAGTCTCACCCGGTTTAACAATAGCAGCGGCGTTGATGCGATCTAATTCCGCGTGAATCGCTGCGCGGAGATCGGTGAGAACGGGTGCCTCAAACCGCTGCCGAATCCGTGCCATATTTGGAAGTGCCATGCGTATCCATCCTTTATGTTTCAACTTATAAGTGAACTTTATGGCAATTTTATCAGAAATAGGATAAGAGTGCAAGGGAAATATGGAATAGCCGCAGGGCCATTCAATTGTACCTATTCACTTTATATATATGGATACGTCTTCCTCTGTAGGAGCGAGCTGCGCTCGCGATCTTTCCTAAAAACGGGCACATATGTAAAGCAAAACCATGATCCAAATCGTACAATTGAATAC
>JAJDXV010000002.1 GCA_022823085.1 Candidatus Poribacteria bacterium | reverse complement strand
TAAAGTCTGATAACATGTCTTCTAAGCAGGAAAGAGGGGTCATTAGATATGTCCTTTCAAGGTTTATGATTTATTATGAAAGGATACCCTTTTTTCTGTTTATTGTCATCTTAATTCTTAAAATTGTCCAAACTATAGTTATTACTACATACAACAACAAAATCATAAACAGACATAAACAATCAAAATACATAAGCAAACGCCAATTCTGTAGCGTTGGGAGTTTATCAATGATCTCGCTCAATTATATCTCGCGATGCCTCTGTTTAACGTTGGTATTCGTGCTTGTTGCCGTTACTGCTAATCCGGGTGAAGAGGAGACCTCTCAATTTGCACAAGAAGGACTCCCTTTCATGGAAAAATACTGCTTCAGTTGTCACACCGGCGATCAACCTGCCGCTGAAGTCTCCCTTGATGTCTTTTCAGATGAACGTTCCTTGATTGAAAACCGTGATATATGGGACCGTGTCTTAGATATGGTCGCAACGGGTTATATGCCGCCCTCCGAGAGCGACGTTCAACCGACTTTAGAAGCATCTGAGGCGTTTGTTGCACATATCGAAGCGATTTTTGAACACGCCGATCGCACGGCTAAACCGGACCCTGGGCGTATCACGGCGCGCCGACTCAATAGAGTTGAATACAAAAATACTGTCCGAGATATGCTCGGTGTCGATTTTGATCCTACCGAAAACTTTCCGGCGGATGATGTCGGACACGGATTCGATAACATCGGAGATGTGCTAACGATGTCGCCGCTCTTGATGGAACGCTATTTTGAAGCGGCGGAAGCCATTGCAACACGCGTTATCTTAGTAGAGCCGCCACCGCCATCGAAACGCTACCAAAGAGGTTCGCGCCTCGATCCACGCCACGATGATGTCCCAGATACACGTTTCCGACTGCTCGACCCAACGGCGACAGAAGCGTGGAAATCTGGTCCCTTTACGACAGGTGCGGCCTTTTTCAAGATGTTCCCCGAAGAAGAAATCATCTATCGCGCGACGCTTTACATTGAACCTGACGATGCAACCGCTGACACCGAGGCTGAAACCGAAGCCGCAGCGACTGAGACTGATGATAAAACCGTTGCTGCTGAAGATGACAGTCAAACGCCAGTTGAAATTGCTTTATTTATTCAGGGTGAAGCATTAGAAGAAGTATCTCCGCCAGAAGAACTTGCACGATTGGTCGGCGTGGACCCAGCAGCGGATAACAGAATCAAAATTTTAGAGACTTTTGAGATTACCTCCCGCGACCCGAAGAAAAATCAGACGGTTAAGGTGCATGTTACGGGCATCCCGAACATCGAAAAAGCCGGAATTGCCATGGTCAAACCGGTAGAGGGTGAGCCATCTGCGAAACTTCAGGTTCGGACGCTTTGGGCAGAAGGTCCATTGGATACACGACCAGACACCCAACTCGAAATTTTGGCATGCACACCGGATATCCCGCAAATAGAGCAGACGCGTGAAGTGTTGACCCGTCTGCTTCGCCGAGGCTATCGTCGCCCACCGACTGAAACTGAAGTGGAAGAACTCGTACAGTTCGTGGCATCCATTCAAGTCGATGATATGAAGTGGGAAGCGGCAATCCAACAAGCGATCAAGGTTATCCTCTGTTCACCTAAGTTCCTATTCCGATTAGAATTAGATGACCGTCCGCAAGGTCCAGAGCCATACGCGATTGATGAATTCCAACTCGCCTCACGACTCTCCTACTTCTTGTGGCGGAGTATGCCGGATGATGAACTCTTTGAACTCGCATCGGAAAACCGGTTGACTGCAAATCTTGAAGCGCAAGTTAAACGGATGTTGGCGGACCCGAAAGCGTCAGAATTCGCACGTGACTTTGGTACACAATGGCTACAAATCCAACGATTGGCAACAGTGTCGCCCGACCGTGAACATTTTCCGAGCTTCGGTCGTAGGTTGCGAGCTGCGATGCTCAAGGAGACAGAACTCTTCCTCGAATCCATCTTCAGTGAGGATCGGAGTGTCCTCGATCTGCTTGACGCAGATTACACCTTCCTCAATCAAGAATTAGCGAGGCACTACGGTATTGCTGACACGAATGGGAACTGGCTGTATCAGGAGAAAACTGTACCGGGTGGTGAAGCGATCAAAGGTAGAGAATTTCGGCGCGTTGCGGTGCAGGGTTCCGCACGCGGAGGTGTCCTTACGCACGCCAGCGTGCTGACAGTGACATCCAATCCGACCCGAACCTCGCCTGTAAAAAGAGGACGTTGGGTCTTGGAGCAGATACTCGGTACACCGCCGCCGCCACCACCACCCGATGTACCGGAATTGGAAGAAGATAAGGCTGCGACGACGGGAACAAGTTTACGAGAACTTCTCGAACAGCATCGTGAAGACCCCGCTTGTGCCAACTGCCACGCGAAAATGGACCCGATCGGATTCGCGCTCGAAAACTATAACGCTATCGGCGCGTTTCGGAAAAAAGATGGCGACTTGGAGATTGATACAACTGCTGTGCTTCCAGACGGCACAACTTTTCAAGGGATAACTGACCTGAAACAGATACTTAAAGACAGGAAACAGGAGTTTGTACGTTGTCTGACGGAGAAGCTGTTGATCTACGCCTTAGGTAGAGGCTTGGAATATTACGACCGTCCAACCGTTGACCGAATCGTTGCGCAGCTTGAAACCGAAGGTTACAGGAGCTCCGTACTGATTGCTGAAATTGTTAAAAGTGATCCGTTTCGTCTGCGACGCGGTTCTTTAAATTAACACCAAGCGTGGAATAACAAAATAAAAAAATACAAGAACTATGAGGAGGGTCTCAAGGAGCGATTGGCAGATGCGGCGTATGCGAAGGAATATCTTACCATAGCCCTTGAGGAATATGAGGAAGATGGTAACATTGAAGCGTTTCTGCTTGCAGTCAAAGACGTAGCAAACGCTCAAGGCAGCGAGTCTCAACCTTGCTGCCGCAACAATGGAAAATGCTTATGAACACATCAAAACAACTTTCACGTCGAACATTCTTACGCGGTCTGGGGGTTAGTGCCGTTTTACCCGTACTCAATCCCTTGACGGCTTTGGCAGATATTCCCTCAAAAGAGGGACCCATCACCCGCTATCCCGATCCAGCGGTTGAAGTTATTGACCCACGTTTTGCGGCATATAAAATCGGGAACGCTGTTGTGGAACGGCTCTGGACAGGTGCACGCTGGTCAGAGGGACCTGTCTGGTTCGGCGATGGTGGATACCTCCTCTGGAGCGATATTCCGAATAACCGTATCCTGAAATGGCAGGAAGCCACAGGTAAAGTGAGCGTCTACCGCAAACCGTCGAACTATACCAACGGGCACACACGCGATCGGCAAGGCAGACTCATCAGCTGCGAACACGGCACCCGACGCGTCACACGCACCGAATATGACGGGACGATTACCGTCCTGATTGACAATTTTGAAGGGAAACGGTTCAACGCCCCGAACGATGTGGTCGTCCACCCTGACGAACACATCTGGTTTACAGATCCCGGATACGGTATCCTGTTCAATTACGAAGGGCATAAAGCACCGTTTGAATTGCCGACATCTGTCTATCGTCTTAACCCAGACACCGGTAAAGCAACCGTTGTGACAGATGAACTCGAAAGACCCAACGGTATCTGCTTTTCGCCCGACTATGATAAACTCTATATTGCCGATACAGGCCCCGCGAAAACCATTGTCGTCTACGATGTCGTAGACGGTGAACGGTTGAACAACAAACAGGTATTCGCTGAGATGGCACCCGGTGCCGCCGATGGGCTTCGGTGCGATACGGATGGCAATGTTTGGACAGGGACTGGCTGGGTTGGCGAAGGCTATGATGGCGTGCATATCTTCGCACCGGACGGAACACTGATCGGCAAGATTCATCTGCCAGAAATCTGTTCCAATATCTGCTTCGGTGGTGTGAAGCGGAACAGGCTTTTTATGACAGGCAGCCAATCTCTCTACTCAGTTTATGTTGAAGCCCAAGGCGCGCCAATGTTTTAAAAATTACGAATAAACTTGACATTTACGAAAAAATGTATTACGATTAATGGTACATGATTTCAGTTTCGCTTTTTAGCGTCTACGTGAAACACAATAAAACCGTTCTGATATGGAATAATAGTCTACAGGTGGAGCGACATAGGACCTTAACCTCCGAAAACAGACACAGTCGCGATGAAGCCGAAGTTTCTGCCGTTAGGTAGAAGGAAGAATTATGAACACATCAAAACAGCTTTCACGTCGAACATTTCTACGTGGTTTGGGTGTTAGTATAGCACTACCGTGGTTGGAAGCGATGGGTCCTGTTACATCGTGGGCAGCCGCGCCTGCGAATGCGACGCAGACGGTCCCGAATCGGATGGCGTTCCTCTACGTACCCAACGGGAAGATTATGGAGGATTGGACTCCGGCGCAGGTAGGTGCTGATTATGAACTTACAGAGATCTTGAAACCGTTAGCGAATGTGAAAGATAAAACGCTTGTGCTCAGCGGTTTAACAGCAGATAAGGCACGCGCCAACGGTGATGGTGGCGGAGACCACGCGCGGGCGATGGCAGCCTTTTTAACAGGGGCACAGCCCCGTAAAACCGACGGTTCCGATATTCACGCCGGAATCTCGGTTGACCAAGCCGCAGCATCGCATATCGGTAAACAGACGCGCCTCCCGTCGCTAGAACTCGGCATCGATCCCGGGTACAGATCCGGGAATTGCGACTCCGGTTACAGCTGCGTTTACTCCTCAACGATGTCGTGGCGTTCCGCGACGCAACCGCTTCCAAAAGAGGTTAATCCGAAACTCGCCTTTGAACGCCTCTTTTCGACCATGCCAAATGCCCAACGCGTCGAACGCGATCAACAACGAAAAAGCATCCTTGACTTTGTGATGCAGGACTCAAAGGATTTGATCCGTCAAGTCAGTGGAAACGATGTGCGTAAACTTGATGAGTATTTCTCTGCTATTCGGGACATCGAACTGCGCATTGACGCAGCCGAAAAGTTTCCAGCGATCGAAAGACCCGATTACATCGCCCCTGAAGAAATTCCCAAAGATTTCCAAGAACATGTCCGACTCATGATGGACCTGATTGTTCTTGCCTTCCAGACAGATGTGACCCGTGTCGTGACGTTTACGTTAGCCAATGAAGGGAGCAATAAGTCGTATCCGGCTGTCAATGTCACTGATGGGCATCACTATCTGTCGCATCACCGTGGTGACGAGGAAAAAATAGAAAAAATCCGCAAAATCGACATCTTCCATACACAACAGTTGGCATACTTCTTGGAAAAAATGAACGCAATCCCTGAAGCAGATGGGTCATTGTTAGACCATTCCATGATTGTGTACGGCAGTGGAAACGCAGATGGCAACCGACATAGCCATCACGATCTCCCGATTCTGCTTGCGGGTTCTGGCTGTGGGACGGTCAAAACGGGTCGCCATATCCGCTACCCGAAGGAGACACCGCTCAACAATCTCTGGTTGTCGATGCTGAACCGTATGGATGTGGATTTGGCAAGATTAGGCGATAGCACCGGCAGTTTGTCAGATCTCTCTTAAGATAACGCGCTCTCACATATTCCGTGGCGAGGTTTCCGGACCTCGCCATTTTTTTGTTTATTGAAATCATTTCCCCTCTTCAAAAATTTACCTTTTCGTTAACACCCTCTGCGTGCCAGCTCAGGATTTTAAAGAAGCAACCACGCCTTTTCTGGTGTTCATGCTGCCGAACTATCAGGTGTGTCCATCCTTGAAACATCAAACGGATCCCCTAAAATTAGGGTGTTAGGTTTTCGAGAAGTAAAGCCTTCAAACATAGATACTACGTAGGTTTTTATCGAAATACCATTACTTTGGAAAAATATATTTGATAATGGGTTTCATTATCATTAGTTGTAAATTAGGCGATATTTGGATGGGGTTACTTGTTCGATGCAAAAGTTGTTGAAGTGAATTACCAATCTTTAAATGGAAAAATTCGGGTTTCTGTTGCCATGCCATAGAAACTCCATAAACTGCCCGCAACAAATTCACCGAGGATTAAACCGAGGAAGAATGGTGCTGCCTTTCGGTGCAGTTGTAGTCCACCCTGTTTAATGATCAGCCATTTGGCAACTGTGCTAATCACCAGCGAGATCCAGAGCCAGTTCATACACCAATCCGCTGCACCGGAAACAGCGTACCCGACAGCGTGGAAGGGCCACCAGAAGAAACGCATCCGCAGAAACATCAGGAGAAACGTGAATCCCATCCCGATCCCCATAAATGTCACTTCTGGAATGTTTGTGCCTGTCGGGAAGTTGAGTTGCTGTTGGAGCCTGTTGAATGGGTGGCGTGCAAAACTTCCAGCGGACCCGAACTGATACACGTCATGTAAATATGCCCAGAAAGAACCGCTTGAACCGACAATCACGGCTAAAAGCATGACCCAAACGAGTGGTTTCGGGTTAAACCGCGCCCGTGAGGCGAGTTGGAAGCCTTCAAGTTGATGCGGCATCGGATGACTGCGATGTGCGCGGTTGAAGAAGAACAGAAAAGAGAGTGCTGTTAGGTTAGAGCCCCCCATACGACGCGAACCCAAGATCGTCGGCAAAGCGTAATCCGGTCCCATGAAGTGTAGATCATGCGCTGGTGCGCCGGATTCGACGCGCATACGTGTTATTCCTGTTGACAGTGCGAAATACATGATAAAAAAGACGATACCAAGTGAGATGCTGATGCCTATCTTTACAGAAAACGCTATGAGATAGACACACCCTAACACAATACCGATAATAGCCGTACGGTAGCGCATCGGTTCAACGGATTCGTCGAGGCTTGAGCGTCCGGTCGTCACCTGTTTAAAGATTTCAGCGAGGTATTTACGGCTTGCCCATACAGCGAAAATCGCAAGTCCAAGATACGCGCCTAAAGACTGCTGTCGGTCATAGGGGAATCCGGGGAGTCCTCGAACCCCGACAATTGCGCCGCCGACGCGTTGCATTTTGCGAAACAGATAAAAGAACCAACAAGAAAACGACAAATCCAGCGGCATAAAGAATCCGAGTCCAATTACAAACGGATAGATAGAGAACGGGGTCCACCCGATGGCATTCCAAGGCTTTTCAGTAAAAAATTGGCTGATATTCCGAAATCGAACGCCGACAATAGGGATCGTCGGGAAGAGGTAGCTGAACCCGTTAATAAGGTTCAGTATCGAAACGAGGATAAATGCTGTCCAAAACGCTTTACCTCGGAAAAAGTTAGCACCGCTGTCGCGGGTCATTTCTAACGGGAGTTGGATAATCGGATAGGCGAGTTTCTCTCGTTCTGTCCACTGTTTCCGTAGGACAACGTTGATACACAGCATCACAAATAGGAGTGCGAGAATAAAGCTTGTCCACCACAACGTCGGCCCTAACCATGTCTTCAAAACCTGTATATCATAAAGCGTGGATTGTCCTTCGTAAAATCCCTCCAAAACGCCTTTATCTTGGACTGTCGCCCATTTCGGTATGTATCGGTGAAGCAGTTCTCGCCACTCGTTCTCAGGCGTATCAAACCAGAAGACGTGTCCGATCATGGGGATAAGTACTTGCGTGTGGTCGTGCGATGCGACGGCACTCGCCATACACAACATGACGTAGATAACGAGCAATTCACCGTGTGTCAATGCCCACTGCCGTTTCATCTGTCGTAGCAGCAAATTGAGGAATGTAATAACAAAGAGAAAGAAGACCGCATTGAAAAAGAGCGACATCGTCGTCGGAAAGAGTCCCCACCAGACCATTTCCGTGTACATAATCCAATAGCAGTTGATCGGGATAAGGATAAGTGCTAATGTAACTGATTTCAGGGTGACACCGCGTGTCAAAGGCATGTGGATCTCCTACTGTTTTCTCAATATTTCGTTTGCTGCTTTGAGCATTTTTACAATTTCCGAGTGTCCTTTTGATTCTGCGAGTGTCAACGCTGTTTCGCCGTGCCCGTTTTTCAAGGTGGCATCTGCCCGTTTTTCGAGGAGGAACGCAACAATATCCGTATATCCGCGCCACGCCGCATACATCAACGCCGTTTCACCGGTCCGGTTTTGGGTGTTTACGGTCGCGCCTTTTTCAATTAAATGTTTGGTTATCTCAATATTTCCTGTCTTATTGATGATGAAGATCAGGGGTGTATTGCCGTTAGCATCCGCTATATTCACATCCGCCCCATTTTCTATAAGAAACATCACGGTATGGATGTCTGCTTTTTCGGCTGCGATGCGTAACGGTGTCCGTCCCACCGCATCTTTTAGATTTACATCTATATTCATGTTCCGAAGGGTTGATATCTCGCCTGTCCATACGGCTTTGAAGAGTGCATCCTTTGGTGTATCGGAAAATTCGGAGATGGTATGTTCTTGATTTGCAGGCAGATTTTCAAAGACCTGCCTAACACCGCTCTGCCATCGGACTTCAAGCCTATCTACGGTTGCGTTCGTACCTAACCCGAAATAACAGCGCGCGTCGTGACTGGAGAGGTAGCTTGATGCCGGATTGACCTCTCGTACCTGAGTGTATTCACCTACCGTTAGCGTGATGCGTGTGCCTATTCCATCCCGATTACTGATAACCCCGACGGTTTTAATGGAGAAATAGTTGTTTTGTGTTTCCGTTTCATTTCGCAATAAGGTGACGGGACCGTTGGATTGTGTAACGAGCATATCAATGTCGCCATCGTTATCATAATCGCCAAAGAGCGCGCCTCGACTGACCGCAAGGTTCTGAAAATAGTCACCAGCACTCTCAGAGACCTCTTGAAATGTGCCGTCCGCTTTATTACGGAACAGTTGATCCGGTTGACGATAGGTTAGGATATCGTGTGTGTCTTCAATATTGTCGAGGATATGTCCATTGGCAACGAAAAGGTCCAACCATCCGTCGTTATCTGCATCAAAGAGTCCTGTGCCGAATCCAACAAAAAGGTAGCTCTCTTTGCCGAGACGCGCCTCATAAATTACGTCCGTGAAGGTGCCGTCGCCGTTGTTGCGATAGAGGGCATTGGTTTCATAAGAGAGGTTGGTGACAAAAATATCGAACCACCCGTCGCCGTTGTAATCGCCGGTAGCGACTCCCATACCGGCTTGCGCCACACCGTTGAAACTGTAGGCACACCCCGCGAGGAGTGAGATTTCACGGAATGTCCCATCGCCGTTATTATAAAAGAAATCGTTTCGGGTGTCGTCGTTTGCGACATAAAGATCGGGGGTGCCATCGTTGTTGAAATCCGCTGAAACGACCCCTAACCCCTTCCCGTGAAATGGACCTCCGATGTCGCCAACACCAGCTTCTTGACTGACATCTGTAAACGTTCCATCGCCGTTATTACGATAAAGTGTATCAGGTGCGCCCTCAAATAGCGACGGGTGGCAATAGGTCTGTATCCCATCTTCCCCGCACGGCAGGTACGGAACATCAATCGAATAAACAAGATAATTGACAACAAATAGGTCGAGGTGTCCATCTAAATTGTAATCGAGGAAGCAGGCACTACTGCTCCATCCGTTGTCCCCGACACCTGCAGACTGGGTGACATCTGTAAAGGTGCCATCGCCGTTGTTCCGATAGAGGACATTCGCTCCGAAATTGGTTACGTACAGATCAGCGTTGCCATCGTTATCATAATCCGCAGATGTTACGCCTTGTCCATAGTTGCCGCGGTTTCCGACCTTCGCAGTCGCTGTGATGTCCGTAAAAGTGCCGTCCCGATTGTTCCGATAAAGCGCGCTCGTTGCTTGTTTTGCCGATGGTGATGTGCTCCAGTAACCGCTGTTGACGAGGTAGATGTCGAGGTATCCGTCGTTATCTGCGTCAAAGAAAGCACCGCCAGCACCGAGGGTTTCAGGGATATGGAACGCGCCTTCAGCACCGTTAATATGCCGAAAGTTGATGCCTGCCGCCTCGGTTACATCAACGAACTGAATCGCTGCGGCAGAAAATAGAGGCAGCGCATAGACAAGGAATACAATCAGAAGGAATCTGGTTTTATCTTTCATGCGTGGGTGTTGCGTCCTTAGCGAGACGAAATCCGATGAAACTGGTGCCGATTGCTGGGTATTGCCCGATCCGCGTGGAACACCGAGCGAACATCTCCGGGTTTAACCATGAACCGCCTTTCACGACGCGTCGACTTCCAACTGCTGGTCCCTCCGGGTTTCGATCAGGGCTGCGGCGATAATAGGTTTCCGAATACCAGTCAGCGACCCATTCCCAGACGTTTCCCGCCATGTCATAAGCACCGTAGGGACTTGCACCGGTACGGTACGTTCCGACGGGTTGTAAACGCGATCCTGCCTGTCTCCAAACGTTCGCGTGGACGCTTCCGTCTTTAATGCGTTGCGTGAAGGTATCTCCCCAGGGCCACCGCTTCGCCTCGGTTCCACGTGCGGCTTTTTCCCACTCCGCTTCGGTAGGAAGCCGCATGCCGCGCCACGCTGCATAGGCAACCGCAGAATCCCAAGAGACACCAATGACAGGATAGTTCGGCTTCGTTTTTGTAACTTCGGGCCAGGTGCCGAACGTCTCTCCATAACTGATAGGCGTATGTTCACTGTCGGTGCCACCGCTTTCAAGCCAGAACGGATAATATTCGGCGTTTGTCACCTCGGTCTTCCCAATATAGTAGGCATCAAGATGGATTGCATGCCTGGGTGCTTCGTTCGGGAGATCGTTATCACTGCCCATGGTAAACGTACCAGCAGGGATCAGACAAAGGTCAGGTTCAGCGAAGGCATAAGATAAAAATCCGACAATTATGGAAAGGCGTATTAGGAATTTTGTCAACTGGCGGGAACGGATTTCAGCCCTCATATCCCTTTTGCTCCTATTTCGACTTCGATGTAAGACGTTCATATTCTTGATAAATTTTCGCGGCTTCTGCATGTTGCCCGGCAAGTTCATAAGCCTTGGAAAGGTTTAGATAGAAGCGTGGCTCGGACGGCTTTAATCGGATAGCGGTCTGATATTGCGTGATTGCCTCCGTATACGCCTCTAACATTAAATGAACGCCACCGAGACTATTCCGGTAAGTCGCGACATTCGGTTTATGGGTAATCACTTTTTCGTACATCGTCTTTGCTTGTAGATAGTTTTGTTGTTGGAAGTGAATATAACCGAGTGCTTCATAGCCGCGCGTCTCTTGTGGCGCGAGTGCGATGTAGTGCTGTAACGATTGGATAGCCTCGCTCCAGAGCTGCCGCCTCAGCTGGATCCTACCGAGTCGGTACCAGGCTTCGGGATCGTCGGCGTTTTGTTGTACAAACCGCTTGAGATGTCTCAATTGCTCTTCCTCAATAGACAGCTCCTCAAAACGTTGTAAATTCTTCTGTGCCATCCCTATTTCTCCGATACGGCGATAGGCGGTCCCTAAACTAAAGTGCGCCTTCAGATGGAAAGGATCCATTTCAATCAATGTTTTGAAAGTATTAATAGCCGATTGCCACGCCTCTTTTTGAAGATACGCGGTACCGAGCATGTAGTGCGCCGAGCGTAAAGTCGGGTCAAGTTTAATCGCGTGTCGGAGTTCAGCGATGGCAGCGTCTGTTAGATCTTCACGGAAATATGCGACACCTAACTGGGTTCGCGCCCGAGCGTGGTCGGCATCTATCATGACAGCTTTCTGTAAGGCTTGTGCCGCTTGTGTCGGGTCTGCTAAGTAGACCAATAGTACATCACCCAATTCATAATGTGCGTCAATATAGTTAGCATCGGCGATTGTGGCACGTTGAAATGCGTCAGCCGCGGCGTGGAATTCTTCGGCACCTTTATAGAGTAATCCGAGAACGTAGTGTGCGTCCGCCAACGCTGCATCAAGTTCAACAGCCTTTTTTAGAGCGGTTCGCGCCTTTTTTTCTTCTCCGTGTGTGAGTGCGCGTAATCCGACATCATACAACCGCGCCGCTTCGGGATCGAAGCGCGGTGCTGAAATAGCGAACGAGGTCTGGAGGCATATCAGGAGGACAAGAACGTATTTAGATAGGTTCATAATCTTATTTTTTCTGCAGCTTGCTGCCTCCTAAATTCAGGGATCTCTACACTTCGTAGGGAAGACTAATTTATCACGAGATTTCGGTAGCGTCAAGTAAATTTTGCAGCGCATCCAGAGACGTGCGGTTCTCCTCACAACCGGCAGGACTCTGGCAATGAACACACCTTTTCGATGAAATCAGATTCAACAAAATCGTATTTGTGAGATGCCCTCAAGTTTAATTAGATTTTCATCTCGAAATTTGCTATAATTTCATAGTAGGTCAACTTACCTCCCCAGAAACCTTAGTCTCTCATAACATAATTAGGAAGGAAAAAACAATGGACGGTAATCATCTACCTTGGCATCTTCCTTTGACAGATTGGTGTATCGGAGCAACGGTTCTATTTGCGACCACTGGCGCGATTATTTTGTCCCGATTCTTGTTGCGGAAGTGGCGATCCTGGCGGATTCAACAGTTTCTGGTCCAACGATCGGTACTTGCATCTCCGGGTGCACAGAAACTGACGGCTCACGATAAGCAGGTACTCACAAAAAAGGTGCAGCAATCCGGAAACCAACGTTTAGAAAAGAGTTTCGCCTTCCAAGGGAACCTCGATCTTTACGTTGCTATCGGACTTTTCGGTTTGGCGATGGTTGCGTTAGTTGTATTGGCTGTCGCCAACGGTTTCCATAAACACGGATCACCCTTTTGATCTATCAGAGGAGATTTGAATGAAAGTCGTTGCAAAATTCGGGCTCGAAAGTGCCGGTTTAATTGACAAACCGGACCCGGTTGCTAAGGGTAAATTCGCTGTCGTTAAAATTCATTCTGCCCCTATGTGTACGGAATACAAAAGTTTCAAAAATGGAGGTGAGAGCGACAGTTTCGGACACGAAGCCGCTGGTGAAGTGGTGGAAGTTGCCCAAGAGAGCACTGTGAAGGTAGGCGACCGCGTTGTCGTGATGCCACACTACCCTTGTGGAACGTGTTACCTCTGCTTAGCGGGTGAATATGCACACTGTCAGAACGATCACAAGCCGCCAAATATTCCCGAACAGACGGGTGTGACGGCGACTTTTTCGCAGTACATCCTTAAACAGGACTGGCAGCTGGTGCCTATTCCAGATGAACTCTCCTATCATCACGCTGGAATGGCATGCTGTGGACTCGGATCGACGTTTAATGCCATGCGGCTAACGAACGTCACTGCGCATGATACCGTCCTCATCACAGGGATGGGACCGATTGGACTCGGGGGTGTGATTAATGCAGTGTATAGAGGTGCGCGCGTTATCGCTGTTGAAAGCCACCCGTACCGTGCAGCCCTCGCGAAAAAACTCGGTGCAGCGGAAGTCGTTAATCCGGAAGACGAAGATGTTCTTAATCAGATTCTGGATTTGACCGATGGTAGAGGGACCGACAAAGGTGTGGAGTGTTCAGCGGCTCCAGCGGCAGTCCAATTATTGATTGACGCATCACGCCCGAAAGGACATATCTCCTTGATCGGCGGAATTCGTGAAGTGGCAATTAAGAGTTGGGGGGTTCTTATCAATCACGGCTTGACATTACACGGTACGCGGCATTATAACCTCACAGACACACCGGCTATGATGCGGATGATTACACAAGTGAGATCACAACTGGATACATTTATCACGCACTCTTTCCCGATGCGCCAGATTCAGGAGGCGTGGCGGTTGCAGTGTACAAATAACTGCGGAAAAGTTGTCTTGGAGCCTTGGGAATAAAAATTGATGCCCAATTAACCTAACCTGCTTTGACGGAAGTGAATCTTTATGACAAACAATATATCTCCTTCAACACCGTTAGACATTCGTCTCGGTCTCACAAAGGCGACCGATGTCGCTTTTCCGCTACGGTGGGGTATCCTCGGTGCGGGTAGAATTTCAGGAATGTGGGTAGAGGCTCTACACGCCTGCGAAGGCGCAGCCGTAACCGCTGTGGCAGCGCGCGAAATCGACCGCGCAAAAGAATTTGCAAACCGGTATGCGGTTACGACCGCCTACGGCGATTACAGGGAAATGGTGGCAGCCGACGATGTGGATATTGTGTATATTGGCACGATCAATAGATTGCATAAGGAACACACGCTTCTCGCGATTGCAGCGGGCAAACACGTTTTGTGTGAAAAACCGTTTGCTGAGAATATCTCTGAAGCGCTGGAAATGTACGCTGCCGCCGAAGAGAAAGACGTAATGCTACAGGATGGTGTCTGGACCCGCTTTTTTCCGGCAGTAGAACACGCTCGAACTGAGATTGCAGCAGGTACGATTGGCGAAGTCGTCCTCGTTCAGTCCGATTTTTTTGATCCGATTTATACGATCCAGGCGCTCCCGCTCGGCTTTGGCGCGGACGCTGTGCCGACATCGATTGTTGCGACAGGCAGATATGCGCGCGGTGCTATCGTGGAATACGGTGAAGATAAGTGCGCGGTGCTGACTTTTCCGCCGCGGAACTCTGAGTTGCCAGAGGTGACAGAAATTGTTGGGACAAAGGGACGTATCACGCTTGAGCGTCCTGCACACTGTCCGACGCGTCTCTCTATTCGGATACCACCACCGAATGGTGTGCCTTCTCAGTACAGAACAGAGAACGCGCCTGCTCCATTACACTATTTCGAGTATCCGTTACCGAGGACGGTGAGTATGCGACACGCCTCCCCAAACCAGCACGGTTTCTTGTATCAAGCCGAAGCGATTCACCGCTGCCTCGCTGCAGGTCTGCATCAGTGTCCGCAATACAGCAAAGAAGAGTCGCTGCACGCCATGAATCTGTTGACGGAGATTTATAAAGCGAACCCGCCTATACCGCGGCGTTAGTTGATATTCCACTTAACGGTTGCGTTTGGAAACTCACAAATTTCCAAACAGAAGTTAAAAAAGTTGTTGACATTCTTAAAGCTGTATTGTATACTCAATCTATTGATTGTATAATGTTAGTTGTCTTTGTCCACCACATTCACCATTATTGTTTGACACACTTTGAACACATTGAAAATGAGGTAAGCCATGTTAAAAACTGTTGAAGCTACAATTGATGAACAAGGTAATGTGAAATTAGTCAAACCGATTCAGTTGCCAAAATCCGCACGCGCATTCGTAACGATTTTCAGCGAGGAACTCCACGTCCCTGAAACTGCCTTGCTAAGTGAAGCTGCGCTCGCTGAACATTGGCTGCGTCCAGAGGAAGATGCCGCATGGGCCCACTTACAACACTTAGGCAAGGAGAAGTCGTCTTAGTTCGGTTTCCATTTACTAAAAATATAAAAATATGAACAAACCAAATATAATCTATATTCATTCACACGATACGGGACGGTATGTGCAACCTTATGGACATGCGATACCGACCCCAAACATACAGAAACTTGCCGAAGAAGGCGTGGTGTTCCGAAACGCGTTTTGTGCGAACCCGACCTGTTCGCCGTCGCGCGCTGCCCTTCTCACGGGACAGTGGGCACATAGCTGCGGTATGGGCGGATTGGCGAACCGCGGCTGGAGCCTGCCTGTATCCGACCACCTCATACCGCATACGCTGAATCGTAACGGGTACGTCACCGCGTTGGCTGGGTTCCAGCACGTGGTGCGAGATGTTCAAGAGACCGGCTACCAACGGCTCTTAGCGCAAGATAGCGGACGCGACGGGGCAGAGGTCCGCGCACGCAACTTCATCGCCGAGAACCACGATGCGCCGTTCTTCTTAGATGTCGGTTTCGGTGAGACACATCGCCGCGCGAAAGGATTCGCGCCACAGCCAGAGGGTGAACCGAAGACCGATCCGCGCTATGTGAAACCCCCGGCACCGTTTCCTGACACACCTGTAACGCGACAGGATATGGCGGAATACATAGATTCAGCTCGAACACTTGATCAAAAGATGGGTGTGGTTTTTGACGCGCTCGAAGAAAACGGAATCGCTGAAAACACGCTGGTGATATGCACGACAGATCACGGACTCGCATTCCCACGCATGAAATGCCATCTGAGCGATCACGGTATCGGCGTTATGTTGATCGTCCGCGGGCCTGGTAGCTTTAGTGGCGGACAAGTCGTGGACGGCTTGGTTAGCCAAGTGGATCTGTTCCCTACGATCTGTGAATTGGCAGGTATTGAAGCACCAGCATGGCTGCAAGGGACTTCTGTTTTACCGTTGGTTCGCGGCGAGGCGGACGATGTTCGCGACGCTATTTTCGCTGAAGTCAACTATCACTGCTGTTATGAACCGCAGCGCGCTGTCCGGACGCAGCGATGGAAATATATCCGACGTTATGACGATGCCGAGCAATGGGCACTGCCGAATTGCGATGATAGTATTAGCAAAACTTTCATGCTGGAACACGGTTGGGCGGATCAGCCTGTTGAATCGGAGCGGTTGTACGATGTCGTATTTGATTCATCGGAGGCACACAATCTCGCCGAGGATCCCGATTACGCGGAGGTTTTGGTAGAGATGCGCGAGCGTTTGGAGCAGTGGCGATCAGAGACCGATGATCCGGTGAGCGAGAACCAGGTTATGGTGCCGCCAGAGACAGCCGTGGTAAATGATCCGACGGATGTGTCGCCGGGGGATCAACACTATCCGGCGCGTGAGATGGTATAGTGCCAATGTATGGGTGGATAGAGTTCCCTCCTAATGAATTGCTCTACTACGAACCATCTATCTGTCAACATTAAAATGAAAGGTAACCCTGTTCGTAGTAGTGCGATTTTGCGGCGTACTCGCCAAATGCGATCTGCATTATCGCACGTCAAGAACGGGCAATGAATTGCCCTACTACGAACCGTCCATCAGTTTAGATGTGCCAGACTACTAATCCGTCTCTGGGGTTTTTGGGGGTTTGGGTTGCGGTTTATCCTGGCCGTTTTTAGCCCATTCCACCCATTCTGCATGTTTTTTCTCTGCTTCGGATAAACCTTCAGCTAAACCTTCAGCTAAACCTTTTAAACGCGCTTTTTCGAGCCTCCGATACTCAAGTTTTTCAAACAGTATCTTCACTAACATGATAACCTCCCAAGCAACTTCCCATTTTGTTTTAAAGTCGATTGCCTGCCCATAGGGCACCACGGCGGATAACCGTCTGAAAACTTGGATTTTCAAGCACTGCCATATCATGTCCAAGCGCGAAGTAGAAGACTCTGCCGTCGCCATAGGTGTGGTGAAACGCCATGACGTGGGTCTCATCTTTCGTTTCGTCGTAGGCTTGCATCAGGTGGTGCGATGCGTCGGGATTGTGCTTTAGGTAGTAGAGTTCATCTGTCGCTTGAAAATCGGCTAATCCCTCAGTGATAGGATGGTTGGGATCGCTGACATTAACGGTGAAGTCCATATATGGACTGTGCCCGTTGAAGAACCCGTTGAGCATGCCGTGGTAGCCTTCAGACTCCCTGAACGAAGCTGCTGCGGTGTGTAGTCCGAAGAACCCGCCACCTGCTCGGATATAGTCGAGTAAACCTGTCTCTTGTGCCTCCGTGAGTGCCCCAACGTCTGTATAGAAAAGCACGGTGTCATACTTCTCAAGTCCGTCTGCAAGGATACCGTAGTCTTGCGAGAAATCGGCTTCAATGGTGTCGGTATCGTTGAGCATAGATGTCAGGAACTGCCCATTTCCCGCGTGATCGTGATAGATACCTTCCGTTCCAACAAATATGAGTAATTTAAGAGTTTCCATTTTTACCTCTTTAGTTTTTTCCGTGTGGCCTTTAATCAATGCTTTAGCACACCACAAGCGCGGTTGCAAACCTCGCCTGCAAGATATTGCTTAGTTCGGCCATTATTAGGGGACGACGAGAACTTTGACGGATCCGTGTTCGTCGCGCCCTGCGGCGACAGCGAATGCTTCACCAATATCGTCCAAGTCGAATCGGTGTGTGATGAGTGGGTTCGGATCAAGTTTACCAGCGGCGAGTAAATCTATAGCGATCTGAAATTCCGTTCTCCCGCCGTGTCTCCCGTAACAGAAAGACCAGATGACAGTGAGCTCTCGACTGCGTGCGAACCGTTCAGAAAAGGTGAGGGGTGCCCGATGTCCACCGACCATACAGACGCGCCCGCGTTTCGCTGCGATCTCTGTCGCCTGTTCCAACGTATTTGCGGTGCCGCCGACCGCTTCAAAGACGACATCCGCTCCGCGTCCGTCGCTCCAGTCCATGATTGCCCCTACAGTATCCATCTTATCCACATTGATAGGTACGGCTCCTACAGCATCGTTTGCGATCTGTAAGGGTGGGTCCGGTTTCCCTAACATAGCGATAGAGGTCGCGCCTGCGACATCTGCCACCTGTGCAATTGTCAACCCGACGGGACCGCTTCCGATAATGGCGACACGATCTCCGGGTGAGACCATCGCTCTGTTGACAGCGTGGACAGCGACTGCGTAGACCTCTGCTAATACGCCCCCTTCAAGGGAGACATTTTCTGGCAGTGAATACACATTCGTGTTCTGTGTGACCATAAATTCTGCGAAACCGCCGCCGCCGTGTCGTAAATTTCCGCAGATATTGTAGTAGCCGTTATAGCATTCAGGGCAGTTATTACAGGGAATAATCGGTTCGACTGCCACACGTGCGCCCTTTTCATACCCGGTAACACCCTTACCTGTATCAATAACGAAACCTGCTAATTCATGTCCGCCGACGCGTGGAGATAAAGGTTTTTCTGGTTGATGGTGATATCCGTGCAGATCGCTCCCGCAGATGCCAGTCGCCTCTACTTGGACAAGGACTTGCCCCTCTTCAGGTGTCGGGTCGGGGACGACTTCAACCCTTATATCTTTTCCACCGTAAAATTGTGCCGCTTTCACAATTGTCTCCTTACAAGTTAGTAGTCTGTTTGAAATATAGCATAGGTTCGGAATTGTGTCAATTGGTTATCGCGAGCACAAGACACACCGTTTTTGCTGGGGCGTTTCTTCAGCAAAAACACTCGCTCCTACCAACGTCAGCTTTCGGCTAAGGCTCGCTAGCAAAACTCGCTCCTACCAGAAGAGGTTGTTGATACGTTGCATATCAGAAAAATCTCTTGACTTTCAAAGCAGAAATGATTAAAATCAAAAGCATACAAAACAGAATGAGGAGAGTTTAATGAGAACAGTTAAGTTAGGTTTGATTGGAGCGGGTGGTATCGCACAGGCACACTGCGGCACACTTGCTGATATTAAAGGTGCTGAAATTATTGCTGCTGCCGACCTTGTTCCTGCGAACCTCGAACGCGCAAAAGAGAAGTGGGGCATCAAACGCACATTCACCGACTACAACGAAATGCTCAAAATGGAAGAGATCGAGGCGGTCTACGTCTGTACACCTACCGGTGTGCATGCAGCACCGACGGTCGCTGCGCTGAACGCCGGTAAACACGTTTTCTGCGAGAAGCCGATGGAGGCGACGCTTGATGCTGCAGCGTCCATGTGGCGTGCAGCGAAAGAAAACGATAAAATTCTGATGGTCGGCTTAAAACTCCGGTATTCACCACAGGTTATTAAGGCAAAAGAGATTGTAGACGCAGGTACGCTCGGTGATATCTATTACGTCGAGACTGTTGCGGATCGGCGGCGTGGAAATCCGGGCGGCAGTTTCATCCGAAAAGCGACTGCCGGTTTAGGTGCGTCGGCAGACATCGGCGTTTACGCGCTTGACACTGCCTTATATCTGATGGGACACCCGAAACCTGTTGCGGTCTCCGGTATTACTTCCAACTATCTGAGCCTGCACAATACATGGAACCCCGCGCTTAAAGAGACCGAAGTTGAAGATTTTGGTGTCGGTTGGGTGGTCTTCGAGAACGGTGCACGCATGGTCTTCAAAACGTGCTGGTGCATGAACATGGATTCGCTGGGTGGAACGATTTTCCTCGGTAAAAAAGCGGGGCTGCGTCTCGGTATCGGCGAAGTCCGCGGACCACAAGAGGGTGTCCGCGTTTATGGGGATAAAGACGGTGAGATTTTTGATCAAGAGTTCACGAAGTTTGAATCCGTAAGCGTTTTCCACGAAGAGGATTCAGCGTTTATTGACGCTGTCCGTGAGGGGAAACCTTCACCGATTGATCCGTATGGCGTGATGCTCACGAACGTTATTATCCAAGGCGTTATCGATTCCTCGAATGCCGGTGGACGCGAAGTCGCGGTGACGGTACCAACACTGTAGCGAACCCAATATCATGGTGCGAGGTTGTTGCGCCTTGCACCTTTCTCTAAACACTATTTTGCTATCCTTTTTCACCTTTGCTGACTCTACATATATATGTACGTACATATAACAGGGGTTTGTAGATGAAATTTATTGAGGTTGCGGGTAAAAAATTTAAATTAGCATCCCGATTGACACGGTTATACGCCTTTTTCATAGATGTCGCGCTTATTGGTGCAGCGCAATCCGTTTTAGTATTTTTTGTTGCGTTCGTATCATTACTGTTTTTCCATGGAAGTTTCTGGGCAACTGGAATTGGATTCATTACCTTTTACTCTCTGTTCAGTGCTGCTTTGTGGATATTTGGTCTGTTTTTTATAGATGGCTTCAGAAAAGGGCAGGGGATAGGAAAGAAGTTGTTGTCACTACAAGTTCTGCGTTTGAAAGATGGCAAACCGTGTACTTTCAAAGATGCTTTTCTGCGCCGTTTCGCAGGTCTGCTCCAACCGTTTGATTTACTCTGGTTCCTTGGCAAAAAACAGCAACGCCTCGGAGACAAGTTCGCAGAGACGGTTGTTGTGAAATTTGAACCGGAATCGGAAGAGACTGAAGTTGAAACCGAAGACCCAGAGAAGGTTTTAGAGGGTGTGATTGCTGAGATGAAAAACAGACTTTCGGAGGCGCGTCAGAAGGTTGATGCCTCTATTGGCGTTGAAAAACAGTTTCAAGATGCTTATGAAGGTGCCGTTGCACAAGCTGAACGCTGGCAAGATCGCGCCGTTATCTCTCTGAAAGCAGGGCGTGAGGATTTGGCACGCGAAGACTTGGAAAAACGAAATGAATATAGACGACTGGCAGACCAATACCAAACACAGTGGGAAGAACAGAAACAGATCGTCCGATCTCTTAATGAACTGCTTGAACATCTTCAGCAGCAGATGATGGAAGCAGAAGGGAAAAAGGCAACGGTGGTCGCGAAACACAGGAACGTTGATGCTGAAATACATCTCCGAGAGATGCTGAAAGAAATTCAGGACAGCAACGCGTTTGAGACACTCACACAGATGGAACAAGATGTAACTGAAGCAGCGACTTTGGCGAAAGCCGCTGCTGAAGTAGATGTGACATACCAAGATGCCAATTTAAAACGTGAATTCGCAAGTTATGCCGAAGAAGCATCCCTTGACAAGGATCTCGCCGAACTTAAGGCGAAGATGCATTAGACAGGAATATATGTTATTATCCAGAACACTACAATTCTCATACTGGACTCACATTATTTGTCGTAAAAAAAACGAAGGAGATTTACTGTGTTTATTGAGATCATCAGTTCAGATGATGGATATAAAAACCCTTACCATGGAATGGTGAATATTGAGTTTGTTCATCAGGTCAAAATAATTAGAGGCAGACACCGACAGTATGAATTACATATCAATTTGTCAAACTCACCGAGTATAGAATTGCTTGGAACAAAAGAAGAGTGCGAACGATTTTACGAGGAACTGAAACAGATACTGAAAACGCATAAACACTTGTCCCCACCGGACACACTCGTTTTCCCACCGCGATTGCCATCAAAACCGTCATCAGATGGCACCGAAGAAGAGCCATAATCACAAAAGGCGAGACGACAATAGGCGCGATATTACATCGCCAAACCCACTGAGGAGCTATCATGGACACACGCAGTTCTCCAAACATTGTCTTTATCATGGCAGACGATATGGGATACGGTGATGTCGGCTGCTATAACCCGGATTCAAAGATTCCGACACCGAATATGGATAAGCTTGCGGCAGAGGGGCTCCGCTTCACGGATGCACATTCTCCGTCCGCTGTGTGTACCCCGACCCGCTACGGTGTCTTAACAGGCCGTTACTGTTGGCGGACGCGTCTCAAGTACGGTGTGCTTTACGGTTACGAACCACCGCTTATTGAACCCGAACGTTTGACAGTCGCAGGTTTGCTAAAAGATGCGGGGTATAATACAGCCTGTGTCGGCAAGTGGCATTTGGGACTCGGATTTTCGACGGTGTCGGGATACGATTATGATTTCGATGCGCCGCTGCCGTGGGGTAATGCCAAACGCGAACTGGAAGAACATATCGACTTTACCGCCCCGTTAACGGGGGGTCCGATAGACCTCGGTTTCGACTATTTTTATGGTGCCTCCGGCTGCCCGACCTGCCAACCGCCTTACGGTTTTATTGAGAATGATGTATTTGTTGAACTTCCGAGCGTGTATCATGAAATGCCAGAATTTACGAGTCGTCCTGGGATGATGGCTCCGAGTTGGGAGCATAAGGATGCGGATCCGATTATTGCGCGGAAAGCGGTTGAATATATTGAGGGACAAGCCGATGCGGAGGCTCCATTCTTTCTCTATTTGACCCCTTCTGCACCGCATGAACCTTGTACAGAAGCGGTCGTTCCAGACTTTGCGCGTGGGCAGAGCAGTGCCGGTGCCCGTGGTGATCTGGTGTGGTTAGTGGATTGGATGGTGGGTGAAGTTATGGACGCATTAGAACGGACCGGAAAAACCGATGAGACGCTAATTTTCGTCACAAGCGATAACGGCGCATTGCCGGGGGATCGGGTTCAAGGAGATAGGAGTCCGATGCCGTATCACCTCTACGACCATAAGTCTTGCGGTGACTGGCGTGGCTACAAGGCACATATTTGGGAAGGTGGGCACCGTGAACCGTTAATCGCGCGTTGGCCCGGTGTTATCGCACCGGATACTGAAACCGATACGTTAGCCTGTCTGACCGACCTGATGGCAACTTGTGCTGCTATCGTCGGTACGGAAGTGCCAGATGATGCGGGACAGGACAGCTGCAATATCTTGCCTGCACTTTTGGGTGAAGCGGTAGAGCGTCCATCGCGGGAGGCTATTGTGCATCATTCGAGTACGGGTGCCTTTTCGATTCGGCACGGCGATTGGAAACTGATTTTGGACACGCAAGGGTCGGGCGGATGGCCCCCACCGAGCGATGGTCCTCCTAAACCGGGAACACCGGGACAACTATATCATATTTATGACGATCCGGGTGAGACACAAAATGTATGGGAAACGTATCCAGAGATTGTGGAACGCTTGACAGCATTGCTGGAACGATTTCAGCAGGATGGACACAGCCAAATGTGAAGGGGTTCAGGAAAATAGGAGGGATTAGCGTATGGAAACCTATAGTCTGTCACAACTGTCTGAGGAAACACTCAGGACACTTGTAACGCTCCATGTACAGGTAGGTGTGTCTGACAAATGGGCGAACATGCAGCAGGACGCATTAACACCCACAGAGGGTGCCCAGATTGACTATCTCAAATCAATTTTGCGCGAACGTGACCTTGTAATCATGAACGAAGCGACACTCTGGGCACGTGCTATCTACCCGCTTTTAGTGTTGGCAGAGCAGACTTACGTTCAAGCATGGGCAGGCGTTCCTCTGAAAGCCACCTATTCTGCTTTTCAACTGGAAGGTGAGGCGGATGGTGCTCTTGCACCGGCTGCAGCAGGCAAGCCACAACAACCCTATCTCATTGTACATGAGGCAAAACGCGGGGTTCATTCTTCCGACCCCCAGATCCAACTCTACGGTGAAATGCTCGCTGCTGCATGGCTCAATTGGAAAGGTGAGACGAACTCACAACCATCCAACCCTCCATCTATAAACAGTCAAGAAATTTTTGGGTGTTACACTGTCTCTGAAAGTTGGACTTTCGTCCACGGCACCGTTGATGGCATTGAAACAGAAAAGCCGACGTTCACCGTTGAATTTTCGCGAGTATACAATGAACTGTTTGAAGCCGAATGTATTCTGCAGATTTTGAAAGCCATTGTCGCTAAACAATTGGAATACCACTCTTGAGATTGCAGAGCGATTGACAACACTATTGGAGAGATTTAAGCAGGATGGACACAACTAAAGGAGACACTTATGGACCCCCAATTTGATTCACTTTTCCGATTATCAGGCCCGTCGCAAGCGGATATAGATTGCTTTCACAACGACGGTTACATCGCCTATCCTGATGTGCTGACAGACGACGGCAGAGAAGGTTTGATTGAAGAAATCACGCAGCATTTTGAACCGACGCGTCAGTATATTGAGACGTTGAATAACGGCGAAAAACCAGAACGTCCCTATTTCATTCGTCCGTGGAACGATCGTCGTGAATATAGCGATCGGCTTATTGACGACCCTTTCATCACGGCACTCATAAGCGGGACAATTGGTGATGCGTATCACTTCTGTCACTCTGCTCTCAACATCGCACCCCGCGGGGTTGGGCCTCTCGGGTTTCACCAAGACCACCATCACTGGAAGCATGAGAACCCGGTTAATCTCGCTGAACGCGATAATTATTATGTGCAGATTCTGTACTATCCGAACGGTTTCAAGCGTGGGGATCGAAACCTGAAGGTTATTCCGGGCAGTCATAAGGTCGCACCGACACGAGAGGCAACACCAGAACGGATGCTCGCGGGTGACTATGACGAGGAAGCGGGACGCAAATTAGCAGAAAAACGGCTTGAGATGCCTCCGGGTAGCATGGTCTACATTGATGCGCGTATTTTCCACGCTGTTGAGGCTAAACCTATGGATTCCGCGCAGCTCTATCGCATCTTTAACATCGATATCTTCAAGGAAGCAGGACCGCCACATCGTTATACGCAGGAGATCCCTGAGGAATGGATGGCGAACGCGCCCCCGCTGCGTCAGAAACTCTTTGATCGTGAGGCGTATACAGAAGGGTGTTGGCATTCGTAGTGGAAATCTGAATCGGTGATTAGTTTTTGGCAACCCTATTGACTTAAACCTCCGTTTGGCTTACAATCGTTAGGAAAAAAGGAGTTGCTATGAATATATCAGAACGTCCGAATATCCTTTGGATATCCTTAGAGGATACAACACCGCGATTCGGTTGTTACGGAGACCCAATCGCTCGTACACCGAACATCGATCGGCTCGCTGCAGGCGGTTGTCGGTTCCCAAACGCGTTTTCGACTGCCGGCGTTTGTGCGCCGAGTCGTTCAGCAATTATCACCGGTATGTACCAGACTTCCATCGGTACGCACCACATGCGTACTCGGCATACGAACCAAAACACACCTGAGATGCCGACCCCGTATTCTGCTGTACCACCGCCTTATGTTAAGACCTTCACGGAATACCTGAGAGGCGCGGGTTATTACTGTACAAATAACAGCAAAACCGATTATCAGTTCACACCGCCTATCACAGCATGGGACGAAAGCGACAACGAGGCACACTGGCGAAATCGTGGGGCGGGACAACCGTTCTTTTCGGTCTTCAATCCGACTGTTACGCACGAAAGCGGCATGTGGGAACGTGAGAATCGCCCGTTGACAACAACCACGAATCCAGACGACGTGCAGCTGCCACCCTATCTACCGGATACGCCGAAAGCACGGCAGGCATTGGCACGGCAATATGATAACCTCGCAACTGCCGATGCGCGTGTCGGCGAGTTGTTAGATCAGTTGGAAGAAGATGGTCTTGCAGAGAACACGATTGTCTTTCTCTGGAGTGACCACGGCGAAGGGCTTCCACGCGGCAAACGGTGGCCTTATGATGCTGGCATCCGCATTCCGCTGATTGTCCGTTGGCCTGGCACGCTGAATCCGGGGAGTACGACCGAACAGTTGGTGAGTTTGGTTGATCTGGGTCCGACGGTGCTTTCGCTTTGTGGCGTTCAGGCACCGACACACCTGCAGGGACAGTCGTTCCTCGGCCCCGATAAAGTAGAACGCGACTATATCTTCGCGACGCGTGATCGGTATGACGAATCCTACGACATGATACGCGCTGTACGTGACAAACGGTATAAATACATCAAAAATTACTATCCTGAAAAACCGTATCTGCTCTGGATTCCGTACCGCAACCGGCATCCGGTCATGCAAGAGATGTGGCGGTTGTATGCTGCTGGTGAGCTGGAAGGCGATCAGGCAGTTATGTTCCGTTACCCACGTCCTGCTGAAGAGCTCTACGATACTGAAAACGATCGGTATGAACTCAACAACTTAGCAGAAGATGCCGAACATCAGGATGTCCTTGAACGGATGCGTGGAACATTGGCAGCGTGGCAATCGGAATTCGGTGATATGGGACATATCCCCGAAAAGGAGATGGTCGCGACGTGGTATCCGGATGGTACCCAGCCACAAACGGCAGCTCCGATTTTTATTCCTATTAATGCTGAACACCCGGGCAGGGAGGTCATCTATGAGGTCGGTGAATGGACGGCTCCCCTTGTCTTACAACTTCACTGTTCCACACAAGGTGCATCCATTGCCTACACAACGGAACAAGGGGACGATGCCCATTGGCACTTGTATACCGACCTACTGCATCTGCCAAAAGGCGAAACAAGCATACGTGCGAAAGCGATTCGCATCGGTTATCTTGAAAGCGAAGAACGAACGATTCATCTCAAAATTTCATAAGGAGATCAGCAATAATGGCGCAACAGAATAGCCAAGACTATTTCGTTTATGTTGGCACCTATACACACGGAGACAGCGAAGGGATTTATGTCTATCGCTTAGATGGCGCGACGGGTGCTTTGGAATACAGCAGTAAGGTAATAGGTATCGAAAATCCGTCGTTTGTGGAGATACACCCGAGTGGACAGTATCTCTATGCCGTCAACGAACTTGGCGAGTTTGAGGGTAAAGATAGCGGTGCGGTCACGGCATTTTATATTCATAAAGAGACAGGGGAGATTAGTTATCTCAACCAACGCGCGACCGGTGGGGGTGCCCCGTGTCATTTGAGTGTGGACACTACTGGTAAATGCCTACTGGTGGCTAATTACGGCGGTGGCAGCGTTACGGCTTATCCCATAGGGTCGGATGGCAGGCTCGGTGAAGCCTCGGATTTTGTGCAGCATGAGGGATCGAGTGTGAACCCACAACGACAGATGGGACCCCATGCACATGCAATCATGATTGACCCGGGCAACCGTTACGCCTTCTCGCCCGATCTCGGACTTGATAAAATCCTCATCTATCAGTTAGATGCCGACAAAGGGACGCTCACACCTAACGCGCAACCGTGGGTTCGGGTGCAACCGGGTGCGGGTCCGCGGCATTTTGATTTCCATCCAAATGGACAGTATGCCTACGTCATCAATGAGATAGGTTCCACCTTCACCGCTTTTCGTTACGATGCGAATGCGGGAACGTTGGCTGAATTTCAGACGATCTCCACGCTTCCAGACGACTTCGATGGCACCAGTCACTGTGCCGATATTCACGTTCACCCTTCAGGGAAATTCCTGTATGGATCGAACCGTGGACACGATAGCATTGCGATTTGTGAGATAGATGCGGAGACAGGAATGCTGCGTCCGATCGGTCATGAATCAACACAAGGACAGACCCCTCGGAATTTCGGTCTAAATCCGGAAGGGACGTTCCTCTTTGCAGCGAACCAACAGACGAATACGGTTGTTACGTTTGCTATCGACGCAGAAACGGGGGCGTTGAACGCGACGGGACACGTGGCAGAGGTACCGACCCCGGTCTGTTTGAAGCTGCTGGCCTGCAGCTAATTTTTTAGAATCAGGCGGATTATGGCGGGGTTACAAACCCCGCCTGCAGTGATGACAAAGGTGAATTTTTAACGTTGTTGGCGGCGTTGTCTGCGATGCTCTTGGAGTTTATCCCACGGGTAGATCAGACACCGATCCGCCCAATCTCTATAAAGTCCAGCGAGTTCTTCGAGTTTCTGCGGATGCTTAGCGGCGAGATCGTTAATTTCTGTCCGTTCCGCCTCAAGATTGTAGAGCTCCCAATCGCCGGGGAACCTACAGACGAGTTTCCACTGATCTTGACGGACTGCACAATTCCCCTCGTGTTCCCAATAAAGCACCTCTTTACCGTTATCTCTGCCATCAAAGATGGGGACTAAACTTGTGCCTTCTAAGGGTAAAATAGGTTCCCCGTCGTGTTCTTCTGGATAGTCCGCGCCTGAGACCTCAAGACACGTCGCCATAATATCTGGGAGTTGTCCGGGTTGATGTCGGAGTTCTCCTACAGACTTTATAGCGTTTGGCCAGTGCGCGATTAAGGGGGTAGCGATCCCACCTTCATGTACCCAGTGCTTATAGAGTCGGAACGGCGTATTGGAGAGGTTCGCCCACGGCACACCGTAACTCTGATATGTCGTTTCGGGTCCCGGCATAATACTTGGATCATTGCCACGATAGACAGGCTCTCCGTCGGAGGTGGTATCTGTGCTGATGAGCGATCCCTTATCGCGTATTGCAGGGGGCCCGCCGAGTTCTTCGGCACAACCGCCGTTATCAGCTAAAAAGAGGATGAGCGTGTTGTCGAGTTGACCAGTCTCTTCCAATGTGTCAATAATTCGCCCGATACCTGCATCCATCCGTGTGATCTGCGCGGCGTAGACCTCCATCCGGCGTTGATTCCACTCTTTATATTGCGCCTCACGCCAGGGTGGCTGCGATGAATCTCGTGCCGTCAGTTGCCATGCCTCGTCTAAGATTTTCATTTCCCGCATCCGGTCAAGCCGTTCCTCTCGCAGTTCATCCCAACCGGCGGCGAAGCGTCCGTTGTATTGTGCGATGTCCTCCTCGTGTGCGTGTAGGGGCCAATGCGGTGCGGTGTAAGCGACATAAGTAAAGAAGGGGCGTTCCGGTGTCTTTTCAGTATGGTTTCGGATATACGTCGCTGCTTCATCGCTGACAGCATCCGTGAAGAAATAGTCTTCAGGAAGTTCATCGTGCTGGAGCCGGGTATTATCACGTGTGAGGGTATTCGGTTTCCAGAAGTTCGCGGCACCTGTAATGATACCGTAATACTCGTCAAACCCGCGTTGGCAGGGCCAACTATGCTTGGGGCCATCGGGACCTGTATGGCGAGAGATATGCCATTTACCGCTCATATAGGTGCCGTAGCCTTCGGAACGAACAGCATCGGCAATAGTGATACAACGGTCATTAAGGTCGCCGCGATAGCCTTCAAGCCCGTCATCACTCATCATGTGTCCGACACCGGTCTGGTGCGGATGTAGCCCAGTAAGCATAGAAGCCCGGGATGGACAGCAGCGTGCGGTGTTGTAAAATTGTGTAAATCGTAAGCCGCCAGTGGCAAGCCGATCAAGGTTCGGCGTATTGACTTCGCCGCCGTAGCAGCCTAAGTCGGAAAATCCCATATCGTCGTTCAGAATGAGGACGATATTCGGTTTTTTGTTCCCGTTCATAGAATCAACCTTTCTTATATTAAAAAATAATGTTGCTATTAGTGATTGGATATGCTACTATTAAACGAAATCCGAATAGGACCGAGGCATACGAACAGCGTCCAGCAAAGGAGTAAAAAATGATTGCGAATATGATTACACTCTTCCGACTGATGCTTGTCTTCGTTGTGATCTCCCTCTTTGGCTATCACATCTACTTAGATATCTTGCTTGTGGCACTCATCGGCTTAATTCTACTTCTTGATGCGGTTGATGGTTACGTTGCTCGCAAACTGAATCAGACATCTGCTTTCGGAGCACTGCTTGACATCATCGGTGATCGGATTGTTGAATGCGTTTTCTGGGTTTACTTCGCCGTTGTTGGCTTGATCCCGTTCTGGATTCCTGTCATTGTGATTGCGCGCGGTTTTTTTACAGACGGTTTGCGGAGTGCCGCTTTTGCCCAGGGCAAGACGGCTTTTGGCGAGAACAGTATGATGACTTCAAGGTGGACACGCGCGCTTACGAGTTCACGGGCAAGCCGTAGTATCTATGGTATTGCGAAAGCACTCGCCTTCGTCTACCTCGGCGGCGTTATTGCATTCAAAAATTCCGGCATCTATCCTGAATTAATTGTCGGTTTGGAATTAGCAGGCGTAATCCTATCTGTTATAGCTGTCGCCATGTGCGTAATTCGTGGACTTCCAGTTCTGGTTGATGGCTGGAAGTATGTCAAAGACTAACGCTATTTTGTCGTACGTTATGTTCCTGAAACTGCTTCCTGAAAACCTAAAAGCCGTTATTTTCGTGACATCTGCTCACCATCACGGGTCTTTAAGAGTAAACGCGCCCCATCTTCACTCGCAAGTGCCATAAAGGTCGATCTTACTGCGGTATACGCAGCTGCCGACAGTATCCGATTTTTCAAGGTAAACATGAGTTTATAAGTAATCGTATTTCCGACCTGCTTGTACTGGCGAGTTAGTTCTGCACTCTCCACAACATAATGAATGTCTTTTGGCAGTGTTGCTGTCCATCCATCTGGGAGTTCAATGCGAATTGTCTTTTCAATTTGCATCGGGTACCCCATATCTAAGGAATAGGTTCGATGTTCATTCGCAAAGGTTTCAGCATAGTCGGCGAATTCATCAATCGGTAAAGGCAGTAGCATGTCGTTTCCAACCTGCGTCGCGTAATTCTCAACACGGAATCCGAGGTTGACTGTGAGGGGCACGTTTAAATCGTTAAGGTCAGATATATCGTGCCAAGGTATCTGAATTCCGGGAAATTGTCCGCTGAGCTCAGTTGCCAAAATGTTCTTCAACATATTCGGATGTATCTGTTGATATGCCCACCGCGCGCTTATGTCATACTGTCCATTTGTCTGAATGTAGAGCGTGCCTTGTACATCGCCTTCGTTATTGAGTATCAATTCCGTTTCGCTCAGAAGTCGGTTGGTCTCCGGTGGCAGAACAGGTATCTCTACAAATTCACCGCGTGTATCGGAAATGAGAAATCCTGTGCGTCCCTGAACACTGTAGGGCAGATCGCCATACCTACAAGTTGAGGCTGTTGGATCCAGCCAGGTATAGGTATCCGTATCGGTCGGAATTGCGGCGATTGCATGGTTAAACTGGCTGAGCGAAGGCAGCGTTGTATCAACGCGCGCGTGTGGTGAGACACTCACCAAGACAGGATAGGCTTTAATACCGACCAAATCTAACATCGAAATCAGAAGCGTTGTTTTATCTTTACAATCGCCGTATTGCATCCGAAAAACTTCGGTCGCATACGAGGGTTGGTAAGCACTCTGTCCGAGTTCGATAGCGACGTATCGGATGTTTGTAGCGACAAAATGATAAATCGCCTGTATTTTCGCGTCTATGGTTGTCAAATGATTCGTGAGTTGCTCAACTTTCGCCGCAATGTCCGCATCCGCGGTATACCTTCCGCTCGCGAGTTCCTTATACCAGTTATAGACACTGTCCCAATCTTTAATTGAAGAATAGCGCAAGCGTGGTACGACATTGTTAACGTGTGGCATCCCGTCTTCGAGTGTCAGTGCGGGCATCTTAGGGTATCTCCATACATAAACGACGGTATCGTTTTCTGTATAAGAGACCTCGGGGGCTTTTGGGTTCACGTCGTTAGCGATTTCCCATTGAAGGTTCCACATTTTCGGCATCTGAAGTGCATAAATGGTTTCCAATGTCGTTTCGCCGCCCTGAAAGTTGTATCCGCCTGTAATCCAGGTCTCGCCTCCAGGGATTTTATCTTCAAGTGTTACTTGATACTCAATGCAAACACCGGGGACGAGGCCGACCATGGAGATAACCTTCCACATAGCATCGGAGTAGAGGTTCTGTGCCAATAATCCGGGTGGTGTTACGTCGTTAAATGCCTCAGCCGGTGGTTGTAGGACTGTTCCGTCCGGTGTAATTGTTCTTGCAATATTCACGTCGATATTTTGTGCGTTAGGTTGATAGGGGATTGCGATGTCTCCATACTTTCGGATACCCCTTTCTGTCAGAATTTTAACGACCTGGTGTGTTGTGTACCGTGACTGTCCATTCGGTAAAACATCGTGGCTGAAATGGTTGAACAGAATTAGGGTGTCCGCGTCAGGATAGTCGCTTGCGTCTGGCGCGTTTGCAATGATATTCTCGACATCTGGGTTCAGGAGCGTGACAGGTGGTACTTCAGTGATTTGTCTCGGACCGGTGTTAAGTTGTGCGAGTGCTTGAAGTCGATCCAACGCGAAAAGATTGTCGGGGTCAATTTCTAAAATCCGTTGGCACTGGAGCTGTGCCTCAAAATAGCGCTGTTGGTCTTCATAGAGCGTGACGAGTTGTTCCCTTGCCCAAGTATCGTTGGGAAACAGACGAACGGATTCTCTTAATTCCGCGATTGCTTCACCGAGTTCGCCTTGTTCGAGATAGATTAACCCCAAGTAATTGTGTAAATTTTCGCTTTCAGGACGTTCGCATTTCGGATCAAGGACCAGTGCTTTGTGGAGGACCCCCACTGCTTCCTCAAAACGTCGTAGTTGCCGATAAGCCAAGCCGAGATGGTTCAAAGCGTAGAGATTATCGCCTGAAACAGCGAGTACGCGTTCGTAGTATCCAGCAGCAGCAGCATAATCCTTTAATTTTTCGGAGATATACCCGGCATAGTTAAGGGCTGCGATATTGTTCGGTTTGAGTGCCAAAAAAGCGACAAATGCGTTCCGTGCGTTTTCGTATTCCTCAAGTTGATAGTATATCTCAGCTATCTTTTGTTGTACTTCGCTGACATTCGGTCGAATGACGAGAGCGGCTTGATAAGCGGTGAGTGCTGGGCGAAGATTTCCCTGCTGTAACTGACTATTCCCTGCGTCAATCTGCACCTGCCACTGACGTGTACGTTCAACGAGTGGGTCAACCACTGTGCCGGGTGTCGAATTTTTCGTGAAGATTGTGCACCCATTGATAACAAATAGCAGACTTAATAACCCAAATATGTGGTTTCTATGAAATAGCATCGTCTATCTCCGTGTCGGTTAAGTATTCGCTTTGGGGTTTGTTAGAAGTTTCGGGTTGCTGCTGTGGCGTTCTTTATCTCGGTGTGTTTTCTTCTCCATCGACTTTTTGAATGCCGCTTCGAGATCAATTCCGGTCTGATTTGCAAGGCAGATAAGAACGAACAAAATATCAGCCATCTCCTCACCGAGATCTAAGTCTTTCTCGTTCTTTTTGAAGCTCTGTTCACCGTATTGACGCGCCATAACCCGTGCTAATTCGCCGACCTCTTCCATAAGGATTGCAGTATTGGTTAATTCTGAGAAATAGCGGACACCAACGGTGTGGATCCAGTCATCCACAAGTTTTTGACACTGTTCGAGCGTGTAGTCCATACGATTTATCTCCATCCTTCCTGTTTCCGATTCTTCTGACTCACATTTTAGCATCGTTTACAACAAAAGTAAACCTTTTTCTGAAAACGTCCGTTCAAGAAAACGATTTAACCCAAACCGAATAACTCTGAATCCAATCGGAAATCTCTTGATTTTTTCTGGTTACTTGGTATATACTTTATTTAAAGTGAACTTGTGCTCTTTAGTGATCTTACTGAGTAAACAAAGGAAAAATCTTATGGGACTTACGAACGAAGAATTGCAGTTTTATGAAAGAAACGGCTACCTTTTAAAAAAAGGTCTTGTCTCTTCAGAAGATATTGCGCGAATTTTGGAAGAAATTGACGATATACACAATCGTATGGCGGAACAACCGACCGATGGCATTGGCATCTCTTGGGAAGTCTACGATACGGAGGACCATCCACCTCGGATTAAGCAGTTAATGCACAGTGAATTGGTGAGTCCGACGCTTAACCGTTTACTCCGCTGCGCTGCGATGCTGGATATATTGGAAGCCCTAATGGGTGAAAACATTTCACTGTATCACAGTAAATTGCTTCCGAAAGCCGGTGGTGATGGCACAGCGATCCCGTGGCATCAAGATTATGCCTACTGGAAAAATGATAATAACAAACCTGTTATGATTAACTGCCAGTTGGCGATCAGTGAGGCGAACCTTGAGAACGGTTGCATCCAGTTTGTTCCGGGGAGCCATAACTGGGGTTTGCAGGAACATGAACGGAAACAACAGACCTTTGGCGTTTTTTTGCCGGGGCACTACCAAGAACGGGAAGATGCTGTGGCTCTCGAAATGGAACCGGGAGACGGTGTGTTTTTTAACGCCTTGATTATTCACGGTTCTGATGCAAACAATTCACCAAATGATCGATTGATGAATACTTTTGCCTATAACGTAACGGGAAACGGTGCGACGCAATGCCGTGAAGCCTTACGCGGGATACCTCTTAAGGGATGAAGTGCGCGATGTCTAACAGAAGACATTTCCTGAAGCGGTTCTTATCGGAATTCAGAAGATTCTATCTGGAGCAACGAAACACGCTCACGGAGGAAATGTCATGCAAATGAGAAAATTGATTAATATTTGGAAAATCCTCTGCTTCGTACTGATAAGCGTTGGATTAGGTTGTGGTAGTGACGAATCGCTTGACACAAATCTCGCGCCACGTATTATCACTTTTGAAGCCGAACCAGCTATTGTGGATCCGGGTGGCGAGGTACAAATTGTCCTCGTAGCCGGTGACCTCGAAAATGATGTTTTATCGTATACATGGTCCGTAACAGGTGGCGAACTAACGGAGAACGCATCAGGCGCGGTTTGGCAAGCCCCTGAAACTGAACGTAAGTATCAGATTGAGGTCAGGATCAGCGACGGCAAAAGCACTATAACAAGCACACTTGACATCCAAGTGTGGCGAACTCGACCGGGCAATTATTATCCATTGGCTGTGGGAAATATATGGCATTACCGCGACGAAAATGGTAGTGAGGTTACCTTTGAAATCGTGGATACCATTCAGATCCAACGCGCCGGTGGACAAACGATTGACAGCTTTGTGCTCCAGAAATCCAGTACGGCTGAAGGTTTGGAGAACATTGTAAACTACACGTATTTGGGACCGCATCTTGATGAAAAGGGTGAGGTATCAGGTATTGTGCAGCATGCACAGAATACTACATCCGGCACAGGCGATACAATCCTATTTGAGCCATTTCTGCCATTATACCAATTTCCGCTTATTCCTGGAGAAAAGTGGGATGTTAATTTTCAGGCGAAATTAGTACCTGAACTTTTTCCAATCGGTGGTGGACTCGATGAATTCGAGGTACTTTCAGAAGAGACAGTGACGGTGCCAGCTGGGACCTTTGCCCATGTTTTTCAAGTTCAAGAATCGTTTCGGTGGGGCTTCGATATCGGGAATCAGGATTTTCCACTTGATGTGACTGTCGTGAAAAAGTGGATTGCTCCGGATGTCGGCATTGTCAGGTTTACACAATCGCAGACGCGTGGTGAGCTGACCGTTGATACGGTCTTTGAATTGGAATCCTTTAAAGTCGGAGAAAATTAAACCAGTAAATATGCTAAGAAAAAAACCAGAAATTTTAACCACAACCGTCGGTTCCTACCCTGTTCCAGCGTGGCTTTTGTCGATGCCGACAGAACAATCGCTTTTGGATGCGACACGGGTTGTTGTGGATATCCAACGGCAACTCGGTATTGACCTACCGACAGATGGCGAACTGTATCGGTTCGACCCGAACCATCCAGATACGAACGGCATGATCGACTATTTCATCCGTCCGCTCTCAGGTATCCGTGCGGAGGTAGGCAGGCAGGAGTGGCACGAATTCAGGCAGATGCAGACGATGCAATTTCGGGCGAAACCTGCCGGTGTCGTTGAGAGTGCGTTAGCGGAAGGAACACTTAACCTTGTTTCCGACTGTGAGCGTGCGGTGCGTGTCGCTGGTAATCATATCAAATTTACAGTGACAAGTCCGTACATGCTCGCCCGGACACTGTTGGATAGACATTACGGCGACTTTGATTCCCTGCTGACTGCTTTGGCAGAGGTCTTAGCAGCACAGGTACGCGACTTAGACTGTGCCTGTCTCCAAATTGATGAGGCAAACATACCGGGGAACCCGCAAGATGCGCCGCGTGCTGCCGAGGCGATCAATATCGTTCTTGACGCGTTTGACGGAGAGAAAGCCGTCCATTTCTGCTTCGGTAACTACGGTGGACAAGTTATTCAAAAGGGCGGCTGGGCGGCTCTCATTGACTTCCTGAATACGCTTCGGTGCGACCATCTCGTTCTGGAACTGCAACACCGTCCATCAGAAGACCTCGAAGCACTTAAGGCAGTTACATCAAACACTGTCCTCGGCATCGGTGTTATTGATGTGAAGGTTAATCCTGTTGAGACACCTGACGACGTAGCAGCGCGTATAGAAAAAGCCGAAAAGGTGGTAGGTGCTGGGCGCATCGGCTGGGTACATCCGGACTGCGGCTTTTGGATGCTTCAACGTTCCGTCGTAGATAGAAAGATAGAGGCACTCGTACAAGGCAGAGACAAGTATTTGGGTCTCGCCTAAAGGTAAGTAAACACTGCCAAGAGAGAACAGAGATGTTTGAAGTCCGATTGCCGGGATTAAGAAAACTGCAGAATATCGCAGGTAACGCTGCAGGCATAGGTTTCGTCCTCGGTTTATTGATTCCTTGTGTGGCTATTTTCGCTTTAAAATGGCAATGCCCGTTCGGGGACGGAATCCTTCAAGTCGGCGGTTTTTTGGTACTGACTGCAATCGGGAGTGCTATTATCTTAGGAAATCTTACCGCTATCGTCTCAATCGGGGTTGCGAAATATCGTCAGAGACCCTCCGGTTCATCGGAAAAAAGGAGCTCGTAAAATAAGTGGATTTTAATCTGCTGCATACAGTCTTACTCTTTGGTACAGGTATCTGCGCTGGTTTCATAAATACGGTTGCTGCTGGCGGGTCATTGCTGGCACTGCCGATGTTGATTTTCCTGACCTCCGACCCGGTATTAGCAAACGGGACGAACCGTGTCGCTATTTTCTTTCAAAACATCAGTGCCATTATCGGTTTTCGGCGTAAGGGGGTTTCTGATTTTCGGTATGGCATTTTACTTGCTGTCCCTGCAGCTATCGGGGCGTGGATAGGTGCCAAAATTGCGATTGGTACGGATGCCGCGCTATTTCAATTCATTCTTGCAGCTGTGATGCTTATTATGCTAACTTTAACACTGCTGAACCCAACAGCCAGGTTAAAGGATAGGATAGAGAGCAGCGGCACAGGCTCTAAAGCCATTGCGATGGTTGTATTCTTCTTCATCGGGATTTATGGCGGTTTCATTCAGGCAGGTGTGGGATTGCTTGTTATAACGGCGCTGCGCCTTTTGACAGGCATTGATCTCGTTCGGACGAATGCGATTAAAGTTTTTGTTATTTTCTGTTATACGGTGATCGCGCTCGGCACTTTTATTTTAAACAAGCAGGTTGACTGGACTTTAGGTGTGACGTTAGCGATAGGGAATGCTACCGGTGCCTGGATTGGCAGCCATTGGGCAGTCGAAAAAGGCGATAAATGGATTAAAGTGGTCCTCGTTGTCACTGTGCTTGTTTTTGCGACGAACCTTGCGTTAGAGCCGTTTAATTTAGACATTAAATCGCTTCTTGGGCTTGGTTAGCGTAGGGTTTCTTGCCGGTTTTTGACCAGTTCTGTGGCGGGGATCTTCTCAGCTTTATGTATGAGTTCCAAGATTGCAGAAGCGACATCTGTTGGCTGCTGTGCGCTCTTGACATTCTGACGTTCCGAAAATTGTCCCTCCAATAATGCTGGTATTACAATTCCATCACTCCATCCTAATGCCAATTCGGTAGAGTCAACACCACAGTTTTCGTCAAAAACAGCAATAATCGGAGACGGCAGTCTTAGCAGTGCCAATTCGGTTTTTTGGATTGTCTGTGCGGCGGCTAAGGAGGTCCGCCGTTGTATCGCTGCGATATGTGCGACAGGCAGATTCCACAAAACGATAGGCTTTTTGAGGCGGTGTGCGAGTGTCGTTAGACGTAACAAGCAGCGCCATTCAGCGGCACTGCTCAGGTTATGTACGTTGCCTTGTACGAGTATCACCTTTGTATTGTGTATCCACGCGAAGCCAGCAAATTCAAAAGTGCCTTTACTTCCGGCTCTATCGCCATAGAGTGCGATTGTCTGCGTGAATGGTGGTTGGAGAGGGTATTTGGAGGTATTCGACGACATAATATAAAAAAAGCAGGGAGGTGTTGAAACACCTTCCCTGCCTAAAAGGTGATGCATTTTGATTTATTCGCCGCTGCGTCCACCGATAGTATTTAGAGCGAACCATCCGATACCTGCTGCGACTGTTGTCAGGAACACCAAAGCGCGTTTGGATGTAGAAATTTCCTCGTGTACACCTTTGGCATTTTCAAGGATCATCTTGACCTCGTTGATCGCTTTCTGGTTTGCCTCAACGTGCGTTAGAAACATTTTCACGTCCGCTTGGATAGCTTCGATGGCTGCGTGTGTTTCTGCCGCTTTCATCTGTTGTTCTTCAAGCATTGAAGCGACTGCTTCAAGATGCTCATCAAGATGGGCGATCTTTTCAAGGAGAGCAGCCTTATTGGCTTCGAGTGCTTTTTTGATGTTGGCGGAGACGCCATCACTGGAGTCTTTCACTGCCGCCATCAATTTTTCTTGTGATTTCAGGCTATCCTCAAGGGCTTTGAGTTGTGCTTTGAGTTTAGCCATACTCTCATTGAGCGCTTTAATTTCTGACTCAAGTCTATCGCGTGTTGCTTCGGATTCAGCGAGTTCAGCCTTCAGATTCTGGATTTCTTCCTGCTGCTTGGCGAGGTCTGCTTCAGCAATCTCAACAACATCTTTTGCCATAGCGATTGGAATACGCAATTTTTCGCCTGGATAGATAAGGTGTGGATTGGTAAAGTCGTTGTATTTACTCAGTTCGCGCCACTGGAGGGGATCTTTGAGATACTCTTGGCAGAGGTCCCAGAGGGTATCGCCCTTTTCAATGGTGATGAGCATGGTATCATCATCCCCATCGTGGGGTGTGATGCGTGCCGAAGCGGACAAGACGTAAACGCCACTGAGTGTTGCGCAGATATACAGAATCAGTGCCAACTTCAGAGTGCCTCTTATGATTTTCATAAATAATCTCCTTTAAAACATGTAAGAGAGGGAAGCATAGTGCGTTGATCCGACGCCGTTGATTTCGATCGCCATACCATCTTGGATAGCATAATCCAGTTGCAGCCCGCCTATATTGACCCCAAAACCGCCGAAGAGGCTCTGTGCGTCGCGTGATGCTTTGACTCCGCCACGAATGGAGAAGGCAGTGGATTTATAATTGACGATCGTGTACTCAGCACCGAGTCTTAGGCTCGTGGCGCTCTCGTCGAGATTGACGAACTCTTGCTCGAGGTCCGCTGCGAATGTGACAACGTTCCCCATATAAAGGTTGTAAGCCAAACCGAGGTTAACGACCATTGGCACAGTGTCATCACCGAGGGATGCGCCGAGGTATTTAGCAACAACGCCGTAATGGAAGGTCGGGACCTGTTCTTCACCGACATCTATATGCAAGGCGTGCCCCATCAAGCCGACATCTACGCCGCCAAAGCCGCTCTGGTTTTCAACGCTCTCTAAGCCGAAGTTATCCGCCAACATGCGCCCTGTTAGGCCGACGCTGAAGTTTCCGAAACCGATGCCGTAAGAGAGGGAGTAGGCGTTCGCGCTGTAATCGAATTCGCCGCCGTAATTTTCATTCGCATCATACTGTTGTATTCCACTCACACCAGCGTTGGTGACAGCGATTCCGACAGAACCGGCTGAACCGAGTGCTTTTGTGAGTGCGATGAAGTTGTGGCTTCTATCAAGATCGAGCCGCTGGGTCGAGAAGTTGAGGCTTAGGTCCGCTGCGGATCCGAGTCCTGCTGGGTTCCAGACCGTTGCGGTGGCATCATCGGCGATTGCTGTGAACGCCCCGGCTAAACCGATTGAGCGTGCACCGGCACCAAGTCGTAGATGTGGCATAGCGTCCACGCCAGCGTGACTGACCGGTGCCACCATTAGGATAAGTAAGAAAAGTGGTATGACACCGCATAGCAATTTTGGGTATTTTTTTGAAACCCACTTAGCAATTTGCTCTGTTATTAACATTATATCCTCCAAAAGACTGTCCATATCGGGAACCGGACAGGTGTGTCCAATTCCCGATATAAGGACTGCCATTTACTTAGCGCGTCAGTGCAAGTTTGAGAATGGCGTATTCAGGCTCGAAACCGTCTGCGACAATGATTTCACAGAAGTAGATGCCTCGAGCTAAATCTTCACCACTGCTTGATGTTCCATCCCAACCGATTGCATCTGAACCATTATCCTTACGAGTATAGTTACCAGCATCCAATACCTGATTATCTACAAGCACGCGAACCGGACGCAACGTTGCGTCATAAATGACGATTGAAACAGTTGCTTGTCGTGCGAGCGTGAATGAGATTCGGGTATTGTCCTTGAAGGGGTTCGGGTAATTCAAGGGTCGTGCTGCCAATATTGGACCGTCCTGCAATTCAACAGAGAATGTGAATTGATAAACAGCCATATTCGCTTCACGTGCACCGTCGCTCTCATCAGAGACATTACCCTCTTGGTTCGCTCTGTCAGACACTTCCAGTTTAACCGAGTATTGTCCCGGCTCAAGGTCTTGAGCGGGTTTATAGGTTACCTGGGAAGCCGATTTCTGCTGTGGTGTGAGAGTAATCAGGTTGTCATTGAAAACGAACCGGATGGAATCAACATCAATTCCACTTTCAGCATCCGCGTAGGATATTGCGATAGTGGGTCGACGTTCCTCACCTTCAGCATACATCAAGCGGGCGTTGTTCGCTGGCGATGCCAATGTGATGATCGGTGCGGCGGTATCGAAATCAACCGTGAAAGTACCTTTCGCTGAGGCGGAGTTACTGTATGGATCGGTCGCTCGAACCTCAATCGTGTAGACCCCTTCTTCAAGCGGAGCTTCAGGATTGAAATCGAGTCTCGTGATACCAGAGACATTATCTTCGCCATCGTCAAGGGTTCCACCACTGACTTCTTCACCGTCGCTATCGATAAGAACAATACTCATTTCTGCTACGCCGGATTCGTCGTTAGCACTTGCGGAGATGACTGGAAGTCCACCGCGTACAGTGCCGGACGGCGTAATGGAAGTGATTGTAGGTGCGACGTTATCAACAATGAGTGTGAACGTCCACGTATGTTCGGTTGTACCACCTTCGCTGGTTGCGATGAGTCGCACAGTGTAGAGACCGTCTCCATGTGCTTCATAATCAACGGGTGCCTCAATCTTGCCTTCATTGATATGTAGGTTAGATATAGACAGGAGTTGTCCACCATTTACACTGTATTTCACCGAAGAGACAGCCGATTGTTCGTCTGTTACGACGGCTGAAATCACGACGGCTCCGAGTTTACCGGGCTCAGAATCTTTGATAACCCCTGTAGGAGCGACTGATGAGATAACGGGTGGCGTTGTGTCTCTCGGCATCTCTACTGCGAAAGTAACAGATGCTTGCGCAGTATTACCATCGCCATCCTCAACTTCAATCGCGACCGTGTGGTTGCCATTGGCTAATGCCGTTTCAGGTGTATAGGAGAATCGGTTCCCCTCGACTTCGGCTTCAACGATGAGTCCGTTGACCATAAGGGTTTTTATCTCAACAGTTCCGGCACCGGAGAATTCACCACTAATAAGCGGTTGACCGTGATCGAAGGTCTGTCCTGAAGCGGGTGAATGAATCGCAACTGTCGGGAGTGTACCGTTGATAACGAATTCCTGTGAACCGCTACCGACGTTACCGAGGACATCAGCGACTTGCACAGTTATCCTATATGCACCACCGGGGAGTTGCTCAGTGCGGGTGTAAACCAACGTGCCGTTATCAGTTTCAATAGCGTCCTGATCAACTTCAACATCGGTGTTCCCTTGTTCAGGTTGGAGACGTGTTATACCGACTGTTGGGCCGTCAGCGAGTTCCGTAGTTGCCCACGGCAAGACTTCCTGACCGTCTTTGTCGGTGCCACTGCCTGCACCATCGTTGTAGGTCGCGTGGACTGTTGGCAGGCTATCCACCGCTTCACCATCCGTCGGCGATTCAATCATAACCATCGGACCGGTGTTATCCACATTAACTGTCGTTAATGGGAATGCGACCGAACCGTTCCGTTTTGTGATCACACCGTCCGGTGTATAGACACCGTCTACGAGCCCGCCGACCTCTACCATAAGTGAGAAGGTATTTTCTGGATCTTCGGCACTTTCACTCGGCACTTCACTACCATCTACTGCGCCACTGAGTTCTTCAGCTGCTAACGAAGCGTTTGCAACCATGAAACTCACAGTGACGGATTCGCGGAGTGAAATCGGTTCTGTAGGTGCGTCTGCTACTTCCGTACCATCAACGGCAATAACGACCGGATCGCTCAAATCAGAGACTCGGATGTTATCTACATGCACTGTTATCATCGGTGATTCATTGGGTTGCACATTACCGAATTCATCAACAGTTAAAGCGTGGAACATATAAGTTCCATTTTCGAGCATTCCGACATCAATTGTAATAGTGTCCAGAACACCGGCTTCGCCTTCGGTAGTCGTTTCGGTGCCGTCCTCTGTGGTTTGCACCAAGTTCACCGATCCACCCTCGTAGGTGATAGGATCAGCAGTCTGTTCAATTGTAAACGTTGCTATCGGTGAAGGCACTGTATCATCAACAATCCCGCCGACAGTATAACTACCATCTTCGTTTGCTTCAATCGGACCCGCAACGTCAGCAACAGCGATAATGTTCGTTGGACCGAGGGGTCCGACATCGTCAACATTATCGAGTGAGAATGTCGATTGAACACCATCAGGAGATGGCGTTTCGCTGTCGTTAGCTGTGGAAAATGCGACTGCACGTACGACGTAGGGGTCTTTATCCAGGGAAGCATCCCGCGCTGCGTCGCTATCCTTGTCAATAGTGTCTTCGAGTCCCAATTCAGGATCTGTCGTATCTATGCTAAGCGACCATTTTTGATAGCTCTGATATCGATGAATGGGTGCAGGTTCCGAGCTCGTCGCGGCGGTTCCTGCTGCGACAGCAATAATGTCGCTGAGGGAGTCAGCATTTAGATGCTGTAGCTCTTGAACTTCTTCCGAAGTAACAACCATCCCCTCTTCAGTCGCGCCAACCGGTTTCCATGCGGAATCGTCATCTATTTGACTTTGACGTGCGACTTCAAAGCCCATTGAATCAATAAGCGGAGAAGTTGCTTCACCTATAGAGTAAGCATTGACCGTGACGATTCCCTTCGGTGCGCCGCTATCTGGGTTCGTCTCTGCTGCCGGATCTGTGGTTATTGCCAAAATTTCCGGAGCTGGTCGGCGAGTGTTTTCAACATTCACCGAAATTTTTGCGCCATCCGTTTCGGGTACTTCTGAGCCCTCGGCATCAACAGTCACAGCGTGGAACATATAGGTTCCGTTTTCGAGGTATTCACCGTCAGCAAGTATACCGACATCAACGGTTATCTCAAAAACGCCACTGCCTTCAGCAGTTTCGGTCGCTTCTCCAATAGAAGCACCTTCAGCATCCGTCACAACCATGACCGACGCGTAGGTTGCCGGATAAGACAGCGGTTCGATAGTAAAGGTAACCATTGGTGATTCGACAGCCTCGTCATATTTATCAACGAGTCCACCGACAGTATAACTACCATCTTCGTTTGCTTCAACTGCACCATCGGCATCAGCAACAGCAGTAATTTTTGTGCCGTCAATATTATCCACCGAGAACTTTGCCTCAACACCGTCAACAGGTGCGACCTCAGTTCCATTGGTGCTCACATATCCCATTACCACATACTGATTTTCATCTTTACCAGCTGTGATAGTATCTGCTAAAGTTGTGGTATCTACAGTAATGGACCATTTCCGATAGGTACTATCAACATTGACAGTTGGCTTTTCAGGGCCTACTGTACTCACGAGGTCACCAAGGAGGTCCGCCAGTGTTTGACCACCAATATCTTCAACAACTTCGCTGGTTTCAATTGTCCATTCGGCATCTTGGGGTCCCTTAGCAGCCAAGCGGACAGAATCAATCGATGTAGAAGTCCGGCTCGGTGTATAAGCGTTAAGGGTTAGCATGCCTTGTGGTGCGCCACTATTTGAATTGGTAGTCGTGGCGGGATCGACTGTAATTGCGATGACTTCAGGATCAAGCGGGCAGATACCTGCATCTAACTTGATAGTCCCTACTGTCGGATTCTGATCGGTGAGCTGCAAGTCGTTGGTAGCTACGGCACGCACCATTACCTCGCCCATCTCGTTGCCGCCTAATAATTCGTTAAAGTCAGCAACGTTCCAAGGAATCGTCAACGTATCACCGGTTCCATATCCCGTGAGACCAACAGGTTCGTCGATTTCTTGCCATACGCCACTGGCATCCATATATTGAACCATAACGGTAGCCGGATGCGGTGAACGATGGTCAACCGTGACGGTTAACATAACATTTTCTGTGGTATTGTTGAAGATCGTCACATTACCATCAGCGATAAGACCACTCTCAAAGAGGTCATCCGTATCGCCGTCCATGTTACAATCACCAATTACAGCAAATGTTACGCTGGCACGATCAAAATGTACAAGTGTCCCATCTACAAGTTGTTCACGTGAATCAACGATTCTGAGGCGCGTGGGTGCGGTATGAGAACTAACATTGAAGAGCGTATCAATCCCCAATGCGCGGATGCCGTAGTCGCCTGCGAGGACATCTTCACCAATTTGTGCAAGCATCATCACATCATTATGCGGATCCCCGTAAGTAATCGGAATGTGGTTGATAAGCTCCGCTGTTGCACCGAAAACCTCAACGAGTAAGTTTATGACTTTAGGGTCCAACAGATCCTGGTCTAAAAAATTACCCAAATCTTCAAGTGCTGGGCCAAGCGTAGGATCGTTCTCTATATACGCAAGTCCTGCTGGTGTCCCAAGAAAAGCCAACACCGTCTCCAAATTGAGGGTTTTAGTCGGTAGCGTTGCACCAGCAAAATCCAATTCTTCAGGGAGTGCCCCTTGATCTACAAGTTGTGCTATGGTTTGCTCCCATACGGTTGAGGCGAGCATGGTTGCTTCAGGGGTCAGTGGCATCCAAGTGTTGGGACGTTGGAGTGATGACTGACCTCGGTAAGGTGTTCCGTCTGGATTCAACCCAAGTATTTGATACAGGAGATACCCATACCCCTCTCGGACGTAATTACTGGGCCCTGCGCCTGGTATACCGGTGACCTTCAAGGTAGCCGTACCAGGTCCCAAGTTAGTAGCAACGTAAATACCATCGGCATCGTTATGATAAACGGCTGTGTTATCGCCTTCACTTATTTCCACATTGGCTTCAGGTGCTTTGGTATCAACCGTGATATCGCTCCACATTTGATCCAATGGGTTTCCGTCGGCATCATGGACAACAGCACCGACGAAATAGTTGCCATCATGGATATTATCAAATGAAGCGACCCAGAGCGATTCGGATTCCGGATCAACTTTTGGGATACTGAAAACAGAAGCCAACAGCGGATCGAATCCGGACTCAAATTGTGTTGTTATTCTGTTGGAATTACCAAGGAGTATGGTCTGAAGTCTCGCTCGATGTTTTGTAACGGCGTCAAGAATCTCCTGCGGCGTAAGTGATCCGCCACTGAGCAATTTTGCCAATAATGGATCTGCGGCACTCTTGAAGACTGTCTGGAAATTGCTGTCAAACAAAGCATCAAGAATTCCGCGATCTGCTAATTGGAGATTGCGGGGGTCCGGCATCGACCACATTTTAATCTCAAGCGGTGGATCCAAGGTTGCATTCAGAACCTCTGAGATTGAAGGCAGATTACCTTTAGTTGTCTCTTTAGCCAATATTTCAAGCTGTTCGCGATCCAGAACCTGTAAGGTCAGTGGTATGGCGAGCGTCACATCAAAATAGTAAAAATTATTACCTTGTGTGACATCTACATCAACTTCCCAAACAACACCATTTTCCGTGAAATCAGCTGTCATGGGATGCCCACTATATTCGCCATGAAGTCCACTATTCGAGTAGCGAAGGGTCACGTCAGAAAAAAGCTGCTCAAGATTATCTTCAAGTGCTGGCCACGCGGGCAAATTGGTAGCGGCGAGTGCCTCTTCCAAGCGGAAGGTATAACGGACTGTTTCTGAACCAAGAATCGCCGGATCGCTAACTCGCACACCATCTTTTGGCTGGAGTGTTCCATCACTGGAACTAAACTTAACACCACCAATGTTCACTGACGGCACACGTACATAAAGGTTCAAGCTATTGCGGGTTAGATATTTTAGATTCGGGTCCGTCTTATCGGGATAGAACAGTTCAATAGGCATCGGCGTAAGAGCGTTCCCAAAGTTCTCTAAATCCAAACCTTGTGCCAAAGATCCATCTATCTGTCCAGAGAAAATTGGTATATTGTCACTTTTCAAAAACGCGCGAATCTGCTTTTTTGTGAACGGGACTTGTTCTGGAATCAATTGAACTATCCCCTCTACCAATAGGTCTTGAACCTCTGGGGATAAAGATTTTAAAGTCTCACGAGATTCCTTTGTGGCTGTCATGAGAAGATCCTGTAAAAATTTCCGTCCAGAGATTTTGTTAATCGAGAGTCCACCAAGCTTCGATTTACCCAAAAGGGACTCATCTGTAGGCATTATTGGATCAAACGGATCAGCTTTTTCAGTTGGCGGTGGTGGCTCTGGCTCAGGTTTAACCGGTGGCTCTGGCTCAGGTTTAACCGGTGGTGCTGGATCAGGTTTAACCGGTGGTGCTGCCAGCAATGCTGCAAGTTCTTTAACAGCCTCTGCATCCTGCAGCAGAACCCGCACATCTGGGTCCTTGAACATCGTTTGGATAGGCTCTGTTCCAAGAAGTGCTACCACTTCGGGCGGTGTATCCGGCACAACGGTTGTTATAAGACCAGGGTTTCCAAGCAGCAAATCTATAGCAGCGTCAAAACCGCCGAGTTGTGCAATAATCGGGTTCTCTAAGGTCGCAGGATCGCTAAGTGCTTCAAGGACACCTGGAAGAAGCAATTGGACTTGCGGATCTTCAAGCGTGGTCCTATATTTTTCAAAGACCTTTCCTGCAAGAGATACTTCAGGTTGAACCGATGGTGCTGGATCGGGTTGAACCGATGGTGCTGTCAGCAATGCTGCAAGCTCCTTAACAGCCTCTGAATCTTGCATCAGAGTCCGCACATCCGGGTCTTTGAACATTGTTTGGATAGGCTCTGTTCCGAGAAGTGCTATCACTTCGGGAGTCGCATCCGGCACAACGGTTGTTATAAGATTAGGATTTCCAAGCAGCAAATCTACAGCAGCGTCAAAACCGCCGAGTTGTGCAATAATCGGATTCTCTAAGGTCGCAGGATCACTAAGGGCTTCAAGGACAGACGGAAGAAGCAATTTGACCTGCGGATCCTCAAGCGTGGTCTCATACTTTTCAAAGACCTTTTCTGCAAGAGATGGTTCCGCTTCTTGCCCGAAAACTGTGTTCGGAATTGCGGTATAAAAAACACACAATGTAAAAATCAAAAAACAAACGAGTGATGTTCGTTTTTTCATTAACTCATCCTCCTCGTTAAGTCTGCGCGCTCGCAAGACTAAGTACTGAGTTTCTTAGATGGGCAAGCGAGAATACGACAAAGACGACCGGGGTATGATGTTTGCCCATCCAATTAACATCTTACCAACGAGCATTAAATTTCCCGATACCGATGTAGCCGTAGGGTAATTTTTTTTCATGACATACGGCACAAGTCAGAACACAAAGCGGGCATCTAACTTCTATGTCCGACTCTGCGGGAATTTTTCTATTATTTTAGCAAAAAGTAGTACAATTAAGCAAGCATTTAATCGTTACGGGTTAGAGACCTTAGCGTTACAGGTATAAAACCTATACAGGACTTACGCACTTTTGACTGTAGACTGTTCTGTTAGATGAAAGTTTTCGGAAAACACAGCGTTCTTGTGTCACAAACCAAATAAAGATTTCGGTAATCGTTAAAGATCGCGAGCACAGCTCGCTCCTACCAAGAGGTTATTGATGCATTACCGAATTAAATTCTTAAACTTCATACAGTTTGTGGTACAGAAGAGCGGCGTGCGTAAGTTCTGCTATAAACAGAACCGCCTTGCAGTTGTGTGATGTTTTATGCAATGGGTGAAATTTTGTTCCCGCCGCATCGGTATATCATCGATTAAAATGCAGTCCGCTTATATATGATACCACAATTTCTGAAACATGTCAAACCAAAACCTGAATTTCGGTTGACCAATTTTGACGCTATTTGAAAGTAAATTAACAATCTACTTGATATATTACCAGAAAACGTTTAAACTGTCAAGAAAAAAATAGTATTTGAGGGAAACATAATGTTAACCGTGTCAGAAAAAGAACATCTCAACCAACAGGGTTTTCTGCTTCTGGAAAGTTTGATACCGTTGGATACAACAGCAGAACTTCGGGAACGTTCTTTAGCACTCGCTGAAGCAGAGAAAGCAGCCGGTAAGGGGCATACATACCTCGCGAACGATAGTGCCCAACGCGTTTGGAACCTCGTAGGCAAAGGCGAGGTTTTTGAAGCGGCTATTCAGCATCCGAAGGTGCTCGCTGGGATGGCGTATCTACTCGGAGTCGATTGAACGGCTGCTCGGTTTCGATTCAGAACCGAATATGAATGCATAGCAAACAATGCTGTCCGCCTATTCGTGCAGCATTTGCGCGAAAGATTCAATATTTCGTGCTTCAGATGCTGCAATCAGCAGCTGTTCAAGTCGCTGCAAATCGTCTATATTTTGAATTGCAGGGGTTAAGGCGTTCACTGTCTCTGGACGAAATTGCCGCTTAAGCAGCGTGAGTATATGTCTGACAGTTGTTTCTCTAGTAACTCTTTCAGCAGCTCTTTCCATCTGGCGTTGGTAAGTTTTAGATTCTCGCATGAGTTCCTCTTTCCATAATCAACGGATCATAAGCGTTTTCTCTGCCATCAATATGCGCTTGGGTTCAGGTGTATCCGGTGTTAATTGATATATCAAACGCGTTTTAATTGTGTCGCCGGTTGTGGCGGATGCCATATCAAAAGCGTAGACCCTGTTTTCGCTTGGAAGCAGTCGGTTCTCATTCTTAGCAGAAATTGAGATGTGTTGCTTTTGACGTTCAGTCCCATCCGGTGCGAGGCGCGTTACCTCTAATACCATGATGCGCAACGTTCCGCCGGGTAAGACGTGTCCGGTTCTACTCCGAAGCTGCACATTGACCTGTCCGGTCTCGTGTTCAATCTGAAGGGTCGCTGCCCGTTTGAGTTGCGTAACACTTCGGCTGCCACGCCATGTATGCTTCCGCCCCTTGATGCTCTCATGGCTGGTTGTGCTTTGGAGTCGCTTTACGACGGGCATGTGACACGTTGCACAACTGGTATCTCCGTCTGCAAATTCACTATTTAGGAAACTGGAGACCTGATCGTGTTCTGGAACGCTCTGTTGACCGTGACAGGTGCCGCAAAGTGTTGTCGGTTCAGTATAGATCGGATTGGTAACGTTGGCGTGGAAATAGGTTTCCGCGCTTGCCGGGGGCCCGTTCATTGCGCCTTCTGCATCGAGATGGCAGACGAGACATGAAACACCTGCCTGGCGTTGTCTGTTCCTGAGTTTTGGCATCTCTCCGATACCTGTGATAAGGATAGGTTGCGGCGCATGGCACTGATCACACTTGGTTTCTCTATCGGGAACCTGTTGTGCTGCCGCTTGATAGATTTCGTCAACCCAAGCGTTGGCGTGCATCGAATCTTCCCACTCTCTCCAGATAGCGGGGTGGCAGCTTTGGCACTTTCCGTCCTGAAAGCCTTGATACGCCTCCGCCAGACGATGTGCTTCGTTTTCAGCACGGAGTGTAAGGTTCGCGGTTAATATCAATAAGCCGCAACTTAATATGCCTAACGCTACGCCGATGACACCGAAGTGGACCCTCTTAAGATTCATCGCTTCTCCTTAGCATGCGTCTAAGAGTGAAATCGCTGCTGTCTCTCCACTCCGGATACAATCGGGGATGCCTATCCCGTGATAACCGTTTCCTGCGAGCGCAAGTCCGTGTAATCGACTCGTGAGTCGTTCTATATCACCGACGACCTCTTGGTGTCCGACCTGATACTGTGCCATCGCCTGTGTGTGCTTGCAAACAGTCGCAAACAGCGGTGCGTCTTGGATACCGAGGAGCGGTGTTAAGTCTGCTTGGCAGGCTTCAATTATATCTGCTTCGGCGTTTTTAGCAACCGGTTCACTCACGAAGGCACGTAACAGCACACATTCGTCTGGCACTCGATTCTCAAACTTAACGCTACTGAACGAACAACCGATAAGAGAAAGGTTTTCCGTGGCTGGGACGACGAATCCCATGCCGTCTAAGGGGTGCGTAATATCCGAACGTCGGAACGCGAAGTTAACCGTAGCGGACGACGCGTAGGGAATCGTGCTGAGTTTTGTGGCGAGTGGATTTGAAACGGTTTGGATGAGCGATCTCGTCTGTAGTGCCGGGAGCGCGAGACAGAGGCGTTCTGCGTTCAGGGTTTCCCCGGTAGCGAGTGAGATTTGCCATTCACCACTGTCAGTATCCTGTTGGATGTGCTTTACAGGGGCATTCAACCTAAGAGTGCAGGATAAATTTTCGACGAGTGTGTCAATCAGTGTCTGCATACCGGACTTGAAGGAGAGAAAAAGACTATATCGCGGGCCGCTGGTGTCGCGACTGGTTTCAGCTGCCTGTTTTTTTTGCGCTCGGAGTGCTTTGATAATGCTTCCGTGCGTTTTTTCCATCTCCAAAAATCGTGGAAAAGTTGCCTTTAGACTCAAATTTTCGGCATCCGAGGTATAGATACCGCCTATCATGGGTTGCGCGATCCGAGTGAATGCTTCGTTGCCGAGTCGTCGCCTGACGAAGTGCGCGACGGCTTCATCAATATCTCTTTCCCGGCGCGGGATAAAGAGGTCCAATGCCATCCGCAATTTACCGTGCCAAGTGAAGAGTGGGGTTTTTAGAAAAGGTTTCAGTGAACCCGGTGCCATCAGATAAAAACCTTCAGGAACCGGGTGTAGTATCCCTTTCCGCAGGACGAAACTCCGTCGGACTTCTGGGTTGGTGCCGATGAATTGATCGGCGATGCCGAGTTCTTCGCAGAGTGCCTTTGCGGCGGGTTTCGTCGAGATAAAGGCATCAGGACCGTGCTCAATAAGGAAACCGTCTCGGTGCTCTGTCCGAATTACACCACCGACGCGTCCTGTCGCTTCAAGGAGGGTAACATCAAGCGGTATGTTGCGAAGTGCTGCCTCGCGTTGCAAGCGATAGGCGACGGTCAATCCTGTGACACCACCACCGACGACAATGGCATGTTTTTTATTCGCGGTTTCCATGATCATTGCCCTCCTTAAGATATAGATGCCGCCCCTACGGGGTTGAATGGTTTTTTGAAGGATTCGAGGTTTCTATGTAGAATCCGGTTCGGTTGATGAAGTTTCAGAAAATAAATTGGTAATTGACGGGCAATAAATTGCCCTACTACAAACGAGTGGCTCGTAGTCGTGCGATTCTGCGGCGTACTCGCCCAAATGCGAAGTGCATTATCGCACGTTCCGATATTACCGAATTAATAAATTAATCTTCATCAAACCGAACCTACCGAGTTTGGGGGATGGCTGATTTTTGACAGATAGAATCGGCTAACATATCAATGAATTTCGGATGGTCACCGACAGTTCCGGCACGTATAAAATCGATACCGGACGCTTCCGCTGTCTCATTTGCCTCTATGTCGAGATCGTAGAGTACCTCGACGTGGTCACAGAGAAACCCGATGGGTGATGCGACAATCGTATCAACACCCACCTTTTTCCGGTCTTTGATCCAATCGTTGATGTCCGGTTCCGTCCATGGTATCGGGCTGTTTTCTACTGCACTTTGATATGCCAAACCGAACTGCGTCTTTCCGATCTGCTGAGCGACGGCTTCGCCGGTCTTTTGAAGTTGTTCTATGTAGGGTGAGTTATCCGCCGCTGCTTGCGGAATTGCGTGTGCTGTGAAAACAAGGTCGGCATTCTCTAACTTGTCGCCACACGCGGTTTTGATAATCTCAGCGATGGCACCGATATAGCCTTTACGTGTATACCACGGGTCCAGGTAGTCAATCGTCGGTTTTTCACCATCAACTGCGTCAATTCCTTTTTTGACTGCCTGTTGATACCACTCCCAACTGAATTTAGATTGGTGTGGTGCCATAATAATTCCGAGTATTTTACGGTGTCCGTTTTGTGCCATTTCAGCGATGACTTCGCTCAGGTAGGGTGTCCAATGCCTAAACCCGGCATAAACTGGGAGCGGGAGGTCCCGCGCTTGGAGTGCGTTTTTCAATGCGTTAGCCTGTTTGAAAGTCAATTCGTTGAACGGCGAAAACCCGCCTAACTTTATATAATGTGAGGCGATGTCTTTTACGCGTGCAATTTGGGATTCAGCAGTGCCGACAATCCCTTCAACAAAACAGTAAGCTTCACCTGGGCAAGTATCTTTATCGTATTTTTTACAGCATCCGGGTGTAGGCCCGCCGAATGCGACGAGCAAAACGCTGTCGTATCTCATTTTACTTTCCTCCTACGCCATATTGGCTAATTGTGCTGGCATAAAGCGTGCGTCCGCTGCGATCGCCTTCGTGAACGCTTCACGTGCCAACGTTTCGTTGCCGTTGGTACGATGCGCCAGCCCGATACAAAAGTATGCCTGTGCGAGTTTTGTGTCCTGAAGTCCACAGACGAGTGCTTTATAGATGGACGCCAATCCTGTGTCTGTTTCATCGCCGTTGCGATATGCAGCAAGGATGTGATTGTATCCGCGGAGCAGGTGCGCTGGCGCGTAATCAGGATTCAATTCGAGGGCAGTGTTGATGGCGTTTTTTGCCGCAACGAAGAAATCGCCTTTTTCAAGGACGCTTGACACCGTACGGGCGGCTTGTGTGAGCACATTGGCGTATTCTGTCCACGCGTCAGGTAGGTTCGGATATTTTTCGGTAGCGGTCTTCAGGATAGCGATCGCCAAACCGAAGTCATTGCCCTCGGCTACCTCTTCAGCGGTTTCGCGGTATCCTTCAAATTCCTGAAGTTCGGATATGTTTTGCTGGAGTTTCTCGGCATCCGCTGCCGGAATCGCGGAAGGTTTCAGGTGTTGCCATCCCGGCTCAGGGTCGTCAATCAACCCGCGGTATACGCGCAAAATTGCGTAGCGTGGCGTTCCCCAGACTTCAGCGATGGAACGAATCCAATCGGGCAGGTTCGCCTCCATTTCCGCGAGGAGCTCTGCTAAAGACCTGCCCTGCTCAACATGTTTTCGTACCTCTGTTAGAAAATAGGACTCTATCTGGAGTAACAAATCTATTTCGGGATCCTGTGCCAAGGGCCCGTGTCCTGGCAGTACACATTTAGGTGCATACCTACGGAGTTCCTTAATTGTGTTAATCCAGTTGTGGTTTGCCATGAGTCCTTCGTTCATGACAGGCTGCCCGAAGATTGGGAAGCTCCCGGTCATGACAGTGTCGCCAGAGACGATACATTCTTCTGCTGGGACTCTGATAGCCGTGGCATCATCTGTCTCCGCCTTCCCTAAATGAACGAGGTGTAGCGGTTGATTGCCTAAATCAAGTTCGGTTTCATGAAGAAAGGTCTGCTGTGGCAGGAAGGGCGGTTCGCCTAACGAGAAACCTCTCGACCGTAAGAAGGCCTCCTGTCGCGGTGACCGATTCACCATAAAATCTTTCGTCATCTCACGTGCGACAATGGTTGCGCCCTGCTGGTGAAAGACAGTATTCCCGTTCGTATGGTCCCAATGATAGTGTGTGTTAATTGCATATAGGATCGGTTTATCTGTGAGGGTACGAATTAGGTTGTACAGCCGTCGTGCCATCATTTGGTTTACCTGTGTATCAATGACAGCCACACCGTTATCTCCAATAATAATAGAAGAGTTGACGATATTGCGAAACAGATACACGCGATCCGTTATTTTGACGAGTTCTCCATACTGTCGTGGTGCAAATGGATTTTCTGGAATGTTTCTCATGCATGTTCCTATAACGTTTTTGCGATATTTACAAAATGTTTAACATTTTCAAAAGGTGTATCTCTGTGAAGTCCGTGGCTTAAGTTGAGTATATGCCCTGTCTTTCCGCCTTGTTGCAAACAGGTTTTGACAGCTGCGGTGATGTCGTCTGGCATACCGTCTCGGAGGATATCGTTATCAACGTTCCCTTGAAAAGCGACGGTGCCGTCTGTCTCGACTTTGGCTTTGCTGAGGTCAACGCATTTTCCGATGCTCAGTACACCTGCGCCGCTTTGGTGCATTAAATCGAGGTAATCGCACTCTTTGGCGAAAAGTATACCGGGGGTCTCTGGATGGAGTTCAGCGAAAATCTGCTGATGATACGGGAACGCGAAATCTGCGTATAGGTGCCTGGGCAAGACATCGGCAATAGACTCAAAAAGTTGGACGATCTGAACACCTTCGCTAATTTGGTAATTCAAATAATTAACGGTCATCTCCGTTAATTTTTTTAGTAACCGATGCATAAGTTGAGGTGTCTCTTGAATCATTCGGAAAACAGGTTCGGCTTTCTCGGATATACCGGTACCGCGTTTGATCGGACTCTCGCCTGCGATGAGGAAAAATGCGAGGGTCAAAGGCGCGCCAGCAAAACCGATGAGTGGCAGCTCGCCGTTTAAGGTTTCACGGAGTCTACGGATAACGTTTCCGGTAAACGCCAACTGTGCTGGCGGGTCGTCAACGGGTAGGAGAGCGTCCACTTGTGCTGGTGTCCGAATCGGCGGTTTTAAGACGGGTCCTGGGTCAAATCGGAAATGTGCGCCCATAGGCGCGAGTGGTGTGAGTATATCTTTATAGACGATGATGGCATCGACCCCGATGCGTTTGGGTAGCAGTGATATTTTGACAGCCGATTCGACATCGGTCTCTGACATCGGTGCGGGACAGGTTCGGAAGAGTTGTTCTAAAGGGAGGTTAAGTTCTTCTCGAATTTGTCGATAAAGGGGGTCTGATCTGCCAGCCTGTCGCATCATCCACACGGGTACGCGTTCGACTGGTAGACATCGCGCTGCGCGAAGGAGTAAGTCGTTTTTTGATTGTTGTTCCATGCGGAGAGAATCTACCTTTCAAGTTCCCCGATTCTGACGGCGTTCCAAGAACCGCCGTAGTTTAGCGAAGCTTTTAACGTTCTTCATAATCCTGCCGCTTTCACGCTCTTCAAGATAGAGAAGAAACCCCATAACATAGAGGCTGACGAGAAATAACAGGAACCCGATGGTGCATCGTGCGATTGCCGAATAATTGGCTTGAAGACGGAGGTATGGGGTGACGGTAACGGTGTCGCTATCTGCGTCAGGAGTCCCCTGTTCTGGCCACTCCACTGAAACAAAGTCACCCCATCCTGTTATCCCGAGTGATAGACAAGCGATTGAAAGGACAAAAACGATGAAAAATGGGATACCCATGTTATGTCCTATTTAGGCTGAGACCTTTATCAACCCTTTGGTGCAACCATCTTCTCGGTTGCGGACTTTCGTTATCCCCTCAACGAGCGATTCCAGGGAGAATTCGTGGCTAATAATTTTGTCCATGTTGACATCCCCGCTGGAAATGAGTTGTACGGCTTCTTCCCATGTATCGGGTGCGAGCCAAGAGAACCGAATGGTTTTATCATCAAGGATGGTATCAAGGATCGGTACCTGCATCACATCTTTGTCGCCGGGGAGTCCGAAGATAACGACGGTTGCGTGGCGTCCGGTCACTTCGAGTGCGGAATGGATTGCGTCGAGCGAGCTGGTAGCGGTAATAGCGCGGTCTGCTAATTCACCGTCATTGAGTTCCTGAATTGCAGCACCGAGGTCTTCAACGTAGTGTGGTGAGTTGGTGTCGCTGACGTTGACGACGACATCTGCGCCGAGGTCTTTACCGCAATCCAAGCGATAGTCGCGAGTTCCGACGAGTAGAACGTTTTTCAGTCCACGGCTTTTCAGTACTTGCACCATCATGAGGCCGATGGGTCCTGGTCCGAAGACGACAGCTGTTTGCCCTTCTTCGGCATTGAGATTGTTCACGGCGTAGAGTCCACATGCGAGTGGTTCTGTCAGTGCGCCTTGATCATAAGTAACGTTATCCGGTAGTTTGACTGTCCAGCGATAATCGGAGACGGCGTACTCTGCGAATCCGCCATCCACACCGACCCCTAAGACGCGCTTTTCAGGACAGAGGTTGGACAACCCTTTTTTGCTCCAGAAGGAGTCCGGATTTGATTGGACAGGGTTGACGACAACGCGGTCTCCAACTTTAAATCCGCCTTTCGTTCCCGCTTCATTCCCAACTTCAACAATTTCACCGGTAAACTCGTGTCCAAGGATAAGGGGTCCTTTTCCGTCATCTGTTTCGAGTGAACTGTTACCGAAATAGTATGCGACATCCGAACCGCAGATACCTACCGAACGTACTTGAACTAACAGGTCATTATCGCCGGGTTCCGGTACAGGTCGGTCTTCGAGGCTCATCGATTCGGGTTCATAAAAAATTTGTGATTTCATTTGTGCCTCCTAATGCTTCAATGGTTGCAGTTATTTTAGCACGCCCACATTTAAATCACAACAGAATTCGTTGCAATCATAGGACTTTCTTTTTTCGGGCCGGTTGCTATTCTGTTGGTGGTGCTTCGTTAAAAGGTTGGCCATTCTTTTCTGCTTCTAAGCGGCGGAAGTTCCAAGCTATCACTTTTTGAGCAAGTTCAGCTTTACCTTCCTTAATACCCTCGGCTATACCCTCGGCTATACCCTCGGCTCTAGCTTCGGCAGCAGCTGCGGCAGCAGCTGCGGCAGCAGCCTCTTGAATCCGTTTTTCCGATCTATCTGACCATAACATCATCAAATCTCCTATAATTGTGACAACACCGGCAATTAAACCGCCAACAGGAATAAATACGGATGTGTCTGTTAGGACGACTCGTAACGATTTATACCCCTTCCACCCGGCACCTATTTCTTGATAGACAGCATAAACCAAAAACAGGCTTCCGAGCATCAGGCCTACGGTGACAGCAAAGTTCGTTTTTCCTGTTTTCCAAAATTCCCGATGCTTTCGTAGAAATGCTTTCAAAATTTCTCCAGATTTACATTGTTAATGAGCAGGCAGCATATATGAGTTCTTCGGAAGTAGCCCCTGCCACACGACATTTATTATATCACACAAGACCTTCTATAGCAACCCCAAAACTGTTTTCCTAAAATATAAACCGCATCTCGAAAAGTAAAAATCGGCTGCAAAATTCGCCGAGGAAGACCGTGATAATAGCGATAAAAAGAAAACCTGTCGCAGCGCGCGTCGCGCCGAGCACGTCACGGGCAACAGACTTCGGACGTAAACAGTCCCAAGTAATAAAATAGAGGAGTAAGGTGCCGGCGATACCGATAAGCAATCGCATCCCAAAGATGATTTGATAGAAGACATTAAAGGGGACAACATCTATGGATTGCTGCCGGAAAAAGAGGTTCAGACAGAGGAGGAGTGTCACGCCTGAGAGGGTAAAGAGTAAGACGGTGTTATAGCGTTTGAGGTAAATCACAGGTAGATCGGGTGTCACAAGGTACCAGTGTCCGAACCACATACCGGTGTGTACTGCGCCGAGCAGTGCAGCGGCTGTCAAGAATTGCAGCGGGAGTAGGACCATCTCTCCGGGAAGTTGAACAATTTGAAAGTAACGTTGGGCAGTCAAAACGATCCATACCGCTCCACAAATTGAACCACCCATGAACAGAATTTTCGTAAGCAGCGGACGCTTGAACCACCAGCTGAGGGTATAAACGCAAACGAGAAGCACGAAAGAAATTACCAAAATGGATTCAGGGTTCTGCCAAAATCCGAAAAAGTTGAGAAATGTGACAGGTTGCTGATGGCGTGCTAAGTCTGCACAACGCGATAAACCGCTGACGAGCAGGTAGATGCTGCCCATCAAACGATAGAAATTTGCACCGACCAATCCTTTGGGGACGAGGACGAGGAGAATAAACCCGCCGACTGCGAGTTGGCTGAAAACGAGATAAAAAATATCAAGGATACTGAGCATCGGGATCTCGGCGTAATTACGAAAAAGGGAAACCCATCACAGTTCACCGTAGCGTATCGCTATGCTCAAGAACCATAATGGGTTTCTCATGATACGTGGTCTCATCACGCATTGTGTACGTGTAGAGACGAGACAATATGTCTGGAACTAAACGATTTCGACGACAGCACCGAGGGCTTCGAGCTGCTCTTTCGCCTTCTCAGCATCTTCTTTAGAGACAGCTTCTTGAATGACGACGGGTGCGGATTCAACTTTTTCTTTCGCTTCTTTCAAACCGAGTCCGGTGAGTGAACGCACCTCTTTGATAACAGGAATCTTGCTGGATCCGAATTCTTTGAGTTGTACGTCAAATTCGGTTTGCTCTGCGGCTTCTTCTTCTTCGGCAGCTTCGCCTGCTGCTGCGCCTGGGACCATCCCCGGCATAGCGATGGCTGGTGCTGCGGAGGCACTGACTCCAAATTTATCTTCTAATGCTTTGACGAGTTCGGAAAGCTCCAAAACGGTCATATTGCTGATTTCATCAATCATTTTTTCCATATCTGCGGCCATGTTTTTATCCTTTCTAAATTAGTAGTACTAAATTGACTTGATTAGAAAACTTCTTGATCAAGCGTTGTGCGAAAAGCGAGGCAGGGTGCCTCAATTTTCTTAGTTAGGACTTACGCGATTTTCTCTGTATTTGATGCGTCAGGGTTACAAACAGGCAGCGTTACAAACCCCGCCTGCACAACTGCGACAACAGAGGGTGCGTAAGTAATATTCGTATAAACGTTAGGCGTTTTCTGCCTCTTTCTTTTGTTCGGCGACCTGTGTCAACACAGAGGTCACCTGACGTATCGTTCCACTGAGTACATTTACCATTCCGGTAACGGGCGATCCCTGATGGAGCGTTCGGACGAGCCCGACGAGGGGTGCGCTGACGAGTCCGACGGTTTTAGCGACTAAGACCTCATAGGACGGCATATCCTTGAGTGCTTCAACGCCCTCAGCGTCAATCACGCGTGTTCCGAGGACTCCACCTTTAATTTTTAGGTCCTCGTGTTCCTCGCTAAATGCGAGCAAGACTTTTGAGGAGGTTGCCGGGTCTGTGCCTGCGGCGAGTGCTGTATTTCCCTTGAGAAATGGTTCAAGTCCTTCAATGCCTTTCTCTTGTGCGATAACGTTCACTAATGTGTTCTTGCAGACTTTGTATTGGATATTTGCTTCCCGGAGTTGATTTCGCAGTTCGTTAGTTTCTGCGACGGAAAGTCCTTGAAAGTCTGTTAAGAGAACGACATCTGCACTATCAAAAATCTCACGGATTTGTTCTGCTTGCTGAATATTCGCCTGATTCGGCATGTATCAGCTCCTTTCTACGTGGGTTATATGGGAACCGTACTGTCTGGTTAAAAAGAAATAAGATTGCATGCAAAAAGCCCCCAGGTGCCTGGAGGCTGAGATAGAAAGAGAGAACAATAAGGAGCGATAAGATTCCGCCTGCGTTCTGACGCCGCGCTCGCTGTTTCTATTCCATTCAAGCCTCGGTAGGCAATTAAGCCGTTGGCACCTACGTTCTACGACTCTATTGAGTTGTCAGGACTGTTGCTATATTGTATATCCTCTTTGGTTATGCGAATTGTTGCGGGTCTATCCGGATACCGACTCCCATAGTTGATGAAATGGCTACGCTGCGAATATATCGCCCTTTTACGGAGGCAGGACGGGCGGCAACGAGTGCGCCCATGATAGCGTTGAGGTTCTCTTTAATGCTTGTTTCCTCAAACGAAGTTTTGCCGATGGGTACGTGGATGATACCGGAGGATCGTTCCACACGGTACTCAATTTGCCCAGCTTTGATATTCTGTATCGTTGCAGTGACATCCGTTGTAACGGTTCCTGCCTTTGCGTTGGGCATCAATCCTCTGGGTCCGAGTATCCGTCCGAGTTTAGGCATAATGGTGCGCATGAGGTCGGGTGTTGCGATTGTTGCGTCGAATTCGAGCCATCCATCAACGATTTTATCAACGATTTCGTCAGTTCCGACGAAATCTGCGCCAGCCTCTTCAGCCTGCCGTGCGGCATCGCCTTCTGCGAAGACGACAACCCGTGCCGACTTCCCTGTGCCATGTGGCAAGGCAACGGTGCCGCGTATATTCTGTTCCGCGTGCTGAGCGTCTACACCGAGCCGTGACGCGAGGTCTACCGTTTCGTCAAACTTGGCACGACTTGTCTTTTTTACAAGCGAAACCGCCTCATCAACGGTGTACAAGTGGAGTCTATCCACCTGTTCTTTGATCTCGCTGTATCGTTTTCCTTTTTTCGCCATGTTGTTCTCCGATATGCGACATGTAATTTCTAAGCGAGTGTGTGGATACGACGGCGCGGTCGTGCCGCTGCGTACCTAAATCTCACTATCGACTAATTGTAAGTCCCATACTGCGTGCAGTGCCTTCTACCATTCGGGTCGCGGCATCTAAGTCTGTTGTATTCAAGTCCGGTAATTTTGTCTGTGCGATTTCTCGAATTTGGTCGATCGTAACGGTAGCGACCTTGTTTCGGTTCGGTTCTCCAGAGCCTTTGGCAATCTTCGCCGCCGATTTGAGTAGAACCGCCGCTGGTGGCGATTTCACAGCGAACGTAAAAGACCTGTCGCTATAACAGGTGATGATCGTCGTCACCACCATACCGGTTTGCTGCTGCGTCTGGGCGTTAAACGATTTGATAAACTCCTGTAAGTTAATCATATAAGGTGCGAGACTCGGTCCGACAGGCGGTTGCGGTGTTGCCTGTCCGGAGACGAGTTGGAGTTTAACTTCACCTGCTACTTTTTTTGCCATTGTTTTTCCCTATTGTGCGTTAAACATTTTTTAATTTAATTCTTCTACTTCAAGCAAACCTAAATCGACAGAGGTGGAACGCCCGAAAAGCGAGATGCTCAAACGTAGCCGTTGGTGCTCCATGTCAATTTCTTCGATTTCGCCGAGGAAGCCGCTAAAGGGTCCACTTATCACCCTGACCTTATCGCCGATCTCATATTCCATCGCTGGTACTGGCTGGACTTCCTCTTCTTCAGTTGACATTTGAAGCATTGCTTCAACATCGTCAGGACTTAACGGCGATGGGTGTGAGGTGGGTCCCAAGAAATTCATGACCCCGGGTGTCTCCTGTATGAGTGCCCAACTTCTCTGTCCGATTGGACTCTCTACTTGCGGTCCGAGTTCATGGGACGTATTAACGAGTACGTATCCCGGATAAGAGGGTCGAACGCTCACCTTTCGCTGGCTGTCCTTGATCTCTACGACTTCGGTTTCAGGGACATTCACCTGCAAGATTTCGTCCTGTAATTTCTCCCTTGCGATCATGTTGTCAAGGTTGAGTTTAACCTTCTTCTCATGTCCGGTGTATATCTGAACGACGTACCAGTATCCATCCATATTCTGAATCCACCAGTGTTCTTGCGCTATGCTCCGCGTGCCTTGGAACGTTAGCTACGAATAAAAAGGGTTCTAAGAAAAGCCATTCCGAACCCTTCAAGCGTATTGTTGAGTGCGTATTGGCTGACGATTACTGCGATTAAGGGGATTGCGGCGACTGCTGCGGCGATGACCTTCCGATTACTCGGAATGACAGCCTCAGGATTTCTCTCTCTCTGTGAGTGGTCTTCCCAACTTTTCACAATAAGGAACACAAGGATGGGGAGAGCGAGTAGAAAAATCCAGCTTAAAGGGTTATTCCATGCGGGGAAAGCAGGATTGCCGTCAATGATGCCGATATAAAATCCCAAAAGCGCGGTGGCAACCATGACAGTAATCGTGCTACCCTGAACCTCTTTCATATCGGGTTTAGAGACCTTCTGCCATTCGAGATGGATTCCCTGAAGATATTTTTTTACGCGAGTTATCATAAGAATAAAAGGCAGGCCAGGAGGGATTCGAACCCCCAACATTCGGTTTTGGAGACCGACGCTCTACCAGTTGGAGCTACTGGCCTGTAAGCTTTCGTTGTGTGGCACAGATTTATTCAGCGTTTGATGCGACATTATTCAGTGCCGTTGTGAAAAAGTTAGCGTGTCTCTTTATGAAGTGTATGTTTCCGGCAAAACCGACAATATTTCTTGCGTTCATAGCGAGATTGCTGTGTCCGCCGGTTCCGTGTCGTCACATAATTGCGTTGGCTACATACATCACATGCTAAAGTTACAATGTCTCTCGGCATAATACTACCCTATTTTTCGGAGTTCCGTAATTGGTATTCGACAAGTGGAGCCGACGACCGGGATTGAACCGGTGACCTCGTCCTTACCAAGGACGCGCTCTACCGACTGAGCTACGCCGGCAAAAATCGGTATTCAACAAGCGGGAGACGGGATTCGAACCCGCGACGCATGGCTTGGAAGGCCAATGCTCTACCAGCTGAGCTACTCCCGCATAAGGCCAGTGGTGCAGGCAACATGTCGCTCTCTGGTAGCGATCTGCTATCCTGCTTTTTACGCTGCTTCGGTCCTAAAGGACCGTTGATGGGGGCAGATGGATTCGAACCACCGTAGGCATAGCCAACAGATTTACAGTCTGCCCTTTTTGACCGCTCAAGCATACCCCCGTTATTAGAAAGCTGACGAGAGGAATCGAACCTCCAACCTAGTGATTACAAATCACTTGCTCTACCATTGAGCCACGTCAGCAACACTTTATAATTATACACACTTTAGCGCAGGTTGTCAAGTGATTTTAATTTTTTTTGTACGCGGTTTTCGGATAGGATTCTTAGGAATTTCAGTCTGACACCTCGTCAGTGTTAGATCCCCTCTTCTCGCTCCTCCATCTCCGTATCTTGTCCGTGTTCAATGAGTTCTTCATCGAATATGCCGTCCTCATCATCGGACACCTCAGGGTCCGTAAAAATCGAAGGCGTTTTGGAGACAGGCACGTTTTCTTCAGTCTTTTTAAACCGGAGTTTCCCTTCAACCAACTCTTCCGTCGCAACGGCAACCGGTTTTTTCTTTTTATCTGTCGTGCTTGAAGGTGCGAAGGGTAAGCCGTTTGCGTTTATATCTCTGGCGCGTTGCGCAATAATATTCACTGCACGATACTTATTTTTTTCTGTTTTCACCAAGTTTTCGTTGTAAACGACTTCACTCATTATATCTCTCCTTATAGCAGATTGAATGCCGATTAACGACGTATCATCAATCGGCGCGCTTCCAAAGCGCGCCTACCTCTCTATTCCACCATAATAATTATACCAAATTTCTCACAAAAGTCAAGTTAAATTAACAGAAAAGTTGACAAACTGTCCCAAAAATGTTAGAATTGGAGTATTAGTATTATACACTGAAGGACTTTAAAATGGATAGATACATCCAGCCAATCCTCGAAAAATCGCTTGCTGGCGAACGCTTAGACTTTGATGACTGCCTCGCGCTTTTCAAGAGCCACGATCTTCTCGCCTTGGGACATACGGCGGATGTTATCCGGCAACGGAAGCATCCCGAAGGTTATGTTACCTACATCGTTGACCGGAACATCAACTATACCAACTGGTGCTATGTCGATTGCGACTTCTGTGCGTTTTATCGCCACCGTCAGGACCCGGACGCTTACGTGATGGAACGCGACGAATTAGGCAAGAAGATTCAGGAGACCCTTGATCTCGGTGGCGAGTTAATTCTCATGCAGGGTGGTTTACATCCGAAACTGAAACTCGATTGGTACGAAGATCTCCTCCGTTGGATCAAATCGAACTACAGGATTCATATTCACGGTTTCTCGCCCCCGGAATTAGACTGGTTCGCGAAGATAAATCGTATGCCGTTGCGTGAAACGCTCGGACGCTTGCGGGATGCCGGGCTCGATTCAATACCGGGCGGTGGTGCGGAGATCCTCACCGATCATGCCCGTGATGAGATCAGTCCGAAAAAATGTACGGCTGACGAATGGCTCGAAGTGATGCGCCAAGGCCATCTTGTGGGTCTTAAATCAAGCGCGACAATGATGTATGGTCACGTAGAGAGTTACGCGGAACGTGTTGAACATCTCGTCCGTCTCCGCGATTTGCAAGATGAAACCGGCGGATTTACTGCTTTTATCTGCTGGTCTCTGCAACCGGCTAATACCCGGATGGAACATATTCCACCTGCGGGTAGCTTTGAATACCTGAAAACACTTGCTATCTCGCGACTGTTCTTAGATAATTTTGAGAACTTCCAATCCTCATGGGTAACGCAAGGTCCGAAGATCGGGCAGCTATCGCTTAAGTTCGGTGCCAACGATATGGGTGGCACAATGATAGAAGAGAACGTTGTCAGCAAAGCCGGGACCGTCTACTGCATGCCGATTGAGGAAATTGAGCGTACGATAGCGGAGCTCGGATACACGCCAAAACGTCGCAACTTTTTCTACGATATTCTCAATTAATGTAGGACAGACGCAAATCTTGATGCTTGTAACCTAATTTTTTGATCTGGAGTTTACAATGCCGAATCCACGCCCGAACGTCCTTTTAATCACGACTGACCAACAACGTGGTGATTGTCTGGGATTGGATCCTGATGGTCCTGATTGCTTACAAACACCGAACTTGGACTGGATCGGTCGCTCAGGTACACATTTCCGTCGCGGATATGCTGAGTGTCCGAGTTGTATTCCTGCCAGACGCGGTTTGATGACTGGCACTGCGCCAGCGGCTAACGGTGCTGTCGGCTATAGAGGTGCCCAGTGGGATCCGCCGCACACCTTAGCGGGTGAATTGTCCACAGCCGGTTATCAGACCGAAATGATCGGTAAACTCCATCTGAATCCGCCGCGTAAGCGGTATGGTTTCAATCATATCCAGTTGGCGGATGCCACTCGTGGAAACAACAATGATTACGTTGCGTGGTTGCAGCAGTATCATCGTCGGAACGACCTCGATCCGGGTATGGCGCATGGTGTTTCTGCTAACGGCTGGGTCGGTCGTCCGCATCATCTTCCTGAAGAACAGATGCACACTTTCTGGTGTATCGACCGTGCCTTGGATTTTCTACGAAAACGGGACCCGACTGCGCCGTTCTTTCTCAATATCTCTTTTATAGACCCGCACCCACCGTTGACACCGCCGCTTCATTACTATCAACGCTATATCGAACGCGAGCTGCCGCCACCTATAATCGGCGACTGGGCACCAGAATTTGAAGGTTCACAGAAAGGGTTAGATCCAAACGCTTGGGAAATTTGTCTCGATGCTTACGATATGCAATGCGCCCGCGCTGCTTATTACGGGATGATCAATTTCATTGACGATCAAATCGGTCGTCTGATTCAGTCTGCTGGTGGATTGAGAGACTGCTTAGTGATCTTTACCTCAGACCACGGCGAGATGTTAGGTGATCACAATCTGTACCGTAAGACCTGGCCCTACGAAGCGTCCGCTCGCGTGCCTTTCCTGATGCGGGCACCGGCGAGATGGGGGTACCCGAAGGAGACTGTCTGCGAAAGTCCGGTCGGTCTACAAGACATTATGCCGACTATTCTGGACGCAGCCGGGGTTGAGATTCCTGAGACTTGTACGGGCAAAAGCCTGCTGCCTATTATGCGCGGTGAGATAGACAGCGTACGGGACTGCCTACACGGTGAACACTCTGGGTGCTACGAATACAGACATGGGAACCACTATCTAACGGATGGCAGGCATAAGTACATCTGGTACTCACAAACTGGACAGGAACACCTCTTCAACCTTCAGGAGGATCCGCACGAAACAAGCGATCTGGCAAGGTCAAGTGAGGCTGAATCCCTTTTAACGCCGTGGCGTAATCGCTTAATCGAATTTCTCCGCGACCGTCCTGAAGGCTTTACTGATGGTACAAAACTTATAGCCGGACAACGCCATGATGCGCTGCTTCCGGACTATCAAGCGGATGCTACTTATCCCTATTTGTGATGTCCGAGGAATGGCGGGGTTGCAAACCCCGCCTGCAAGGAAGTGGGATGTTTTGAAGGCTATCCTTGACTTTTAACGATAATCTTGATGTACCCAGAGTTTACTTGCTTCTTTGCGTGAAGCGAACCAGTTCGCGAATGTTTCACGCTTCTTGGTTTGGACGAGTGCTTGGCGGTGTCTGGCTTTTTCAGCTGGATCCATTCTGAACGCCTCAACATCCGCTTCCTCGCGTTCAACGAGTTGAACAATATACACGCCGTTGTCGCCTTTGAAAGGTCCAGCGATGTCATTAAGTTCCATCTGAAACGCTGCGAACATAACTTCTGCGGAATTCCCCATGCCAGCGACGTAAACACTGGTCGCGCTTCGTGCAAACAGATTGCTCTCTTGAACGGAGAATTTGTCAGCGGTTAAACCTTCAGGCACCTCATACTTTTTCAGCAAGTCGTCGAGAGATTCTGCCTCCGCCCGTTGATTGAAGAGGCTCTGCGCCTCCTCGAAAACGAGCGTTTTCGCCTTCTCTTTTCGGAGTCCCTCAACCTTACTTGTCCCGTCAATTACCTGTGCTTTTATCTCGGCAAATGGCGGGATTGCAGCAGGTTTTTTTCCGAGAACAGTCGCGACTAAATAGGTCTCCACCTCTTGCTGTCGTGGTTTCTTCACCTCAATCACCTTTCTCACATTAACTTCCATATCAAAAAGTTCATCAATTAGGCCTTGATAACTCCACGTCGCCCCAATCTGGGGGATATTGGCGGTATCTCGGGTAAAAAATCCTGTCTCCATTGCGGTCAGGGTAAGGTGCTTATACTTTTCAAGCGCAAGTGCGGCATCGTAATCCTGAATTTCGATTTCGTAAAGGAGATCCGTGGCGACCTCTTTCGCCTTGTCAACGCCCGTCACTTGAACGAGTTTTTGTTCAACCTCCAATTGTGCTTGCGCAAAAGGTTGAATTTCCGGTGGCTTCTTCTCTTCTAATTTAATGATATGGTAGCCGTAACTGGTTTCGACTAAGCCGCTGACTTCTCCTGGGGTGAGTGTATCAAAAGCGGCTTCTTCAAAAGGTTTTACCATATCGCCGCGTGCGAAATAGTCGCCGGGTGGTAGTTTCGGATTCCTGCCTCGCAAAGCACCGCCTTCTGCGGCGGAGGGTCCCTCCGAATGCTTCGTTGCCAGTTCAGCGAAATCGGCACCTGCAGCGAGTTCGGCGTTGACGGTTTTGAGTAATTCCTCTGCCGCAGTTTTGGTTTCCGCCTTCTGTTCATCCGTCGCGTTGTCGGGGAACTTTTTTAAGATATGGCGCGCTTTAACCGCTTCCGGTGTCGTAAATTCCTGCTGATTCTCTTTATAATACGTCTCTACTTCTTCAAAGGTAACCAGGTTCGCCGGATTGACCCTGATAAATTTGATGTTTATCTGTTCTTCAACGTTGTAGTCGTCTCGATTTTCTTGAAAATAAGTCTCTGCTTCTGCGTCGTCGACTTCGACGATTGATGCATAGTCGTTGTACTTGAACTCAATAAACTTAACTTTTGCTTTATTCGCCTCAAGTTGATACGCGCGTTCTGCTTCGGTGTCGGTGACCAATTCCAATGCCTGGATACTATTTTGTATCGCATTAACACTAAGTTGATAACGGACATTGTCGGCATAGATGTCCGCGACACCCCACTGTTGGTAAAGATTGTACTGATCAACTCGACTTGCGTCACTTCGGATATAATTCTTTATTTCGGTTTCACCGATATCGGTACTTCCAAGAATGGTTCGTTGCACCAAACCGTCAATGACCTCTTTTTGGATACGTTCCCGATCAGGTGGCCCGCCAAATCTCTGGTTCTGCCTTTGGGATTCCATGGCATCTGCGACGGCACGTTCAAACGTTCCGCGCTTGATTTCTGTATCATTGACCCTGAGAACGACTTCACCCTCAGAATCGTCGCCGCCACCACGTGTGTTGCTGTAGAGGAACACTGTCCCTACCAAGAACACGATGGCGATTACCCACATAAAGAGTTGTGCAATAAACTTCTCGCGTAGAAAGATAATCATATTTTAAAGGTTCTCCTGTCAGATTTCTGGTTACAGATGTTAAATATTATACGCATTAAGCAGACGAATGTCAAATTATAGGTCCTACCTTTCAAGGGTAGAACCTACGCAACACAAGAAAAATTTGCTAATTTTTGGAATTTGCTATATACTTATATATCAAGCGTATCATTCTAAAGACTTTTATTACGACTTAGTGCTACAGATGACCCAGATTCAGAATGTGACAGATTTTAGTCTGAAATATACTTTAGAATCGGGACAGTCATTTCGCTGGGAACGTTTAGATAACGCCTACTACGGTGTTGTAGAGGGACGGATTCTGAAAATATCGCAAGACGGAACGACCTTGCATGTTGAGAGTTCCACTGCCGAAGATGATGCCGATTTTGTTCCATTCCTCCGTAACTATCTTGACATCGTGCGTGATGTTCCAAAGATTCTTGTTGGTGTCAGCAAGGATGCCTATATGCACCGTGCGCTTAAGAAGCTCTGGGGAATGCGCATTTTGAACCAAGAGCTCTGGGAAACGATAGCATCGTTTATCTTATCGCAGAACAACAATGTTCCTCGGATTCGTGGCATTATCCGTAGGTTGTCTGAACGTTTCAGTGAACGTTTGACGCTTGATGGGTACGTGGATTACAGTTTTCCGAGTCCGGATGTGCTTGCAACAGCGACAGAGGATGCGTTGCTTGCTTGTGGCACGGGTTACCGGGCCAATTATCTAAGGGATACGGCAGAAGCGATTGTGAGCGGCGCGCTTTCGCTTACATCGCTGCAGCAAATGCCATATACTGCGGCTAAACAGGAGTTGATGCGCCGAAACGGTATCGGCGAGAAGGTTGCCGACTGTATCTGCCTGTTTTCGCTTGGTCATCTTGCGGCACTCCCTATTGATGTCTGGATAAAACGGATTTTCGAGACGCTTTATCTGCGCCGACGTGCGACACATCGTGAGATACGTGAGTTCGCTCACAACTATTTTGGGGATAGTGTCGGCTACGCTCAGCAGTATCTTTTTCACTATGTCCATGAATGCCCGAATTGGGCGGATGCCGAGCACTTGTCGCTCATTGAAACGAAGTCCCAACTGTAGTGGTAATCTGTGAGTCCATCAGACAATAGTATTAACGTATATCAAATAGGACTTACGCATCTTTTCATGAGTACCTATATAACAAGAACTACGGGTGCCGTTCCGAGTAACGGGTCCGCAGCTTCAAACACCGCCAGCGAAGAGGTTTGCGTAAGTGGAAAAAATGACCTTAGAGGAGACCCAATATGTCTGAATCATTTGAACAGAATATTGTATCGCTTTTGGAAGATCATGTTGAACTTGCGATTTCGACTGTTCAGAAGTTGAGAGCGGAGAAACTCGAGCTGGAGGCTGAAATTGCGCGTCTTAATAACGATGTCCTACAACGCGATGCCAATATTCAAGAACTCGAAACCCGTAATAGCGAACTTGAGGAGGCGCTTAACCTCGAAAGGTTAGCGACGACGCAAGAACGTTCCGAAATCCGTGAACGGCTCGAAGAGTTGATGGTTGTTCTTGCGCCATCAGCATCAGATGAAACCGCTGAGGCTACGGGTACCGAGATAAGTTTTACGGCGCAGGGCAATGAACCGGATGGTGCCCCTTCACTACCGGCAGCAGGTTCAGAAAGCTCTGGAGAAGACGAAGATAATTAGCACTCGTGCGTGTCTTAGTTCTTTCTCACTCCTATATTATGAAACCGTACCGGCGGAAGTTCGCGCTCATCGCGGAACGTCCAGATGTTGTGCTCCGCGTCATCACACCGACACGTTGGTATGAGAGTTTCCAAGAGATCGTTTTTGAAGCAGAACCCGCCACGCCTTGTGAAGAGTTTCCTTGTCCGATTCGGTTCTCTGGTTACGGTAGCCGTTTTTATTATCGTCGCGGCATGAAACCACATCTTAGAGATTTTCAACCGGACATTATTCATTTAGAAGAAGAGGCGTGGAGTCTGAATGCGCTGCAGACAGTCCATTTGAAACGGAAGTATTGCCCAAACAGCCGATTCATTTTTCGGACATCGCTGAGTATACCGACCAAACAGCGGTTCGGTATCCTGCCAGTTTGGATTGAACGCACCGTCTTTCGCGAAACAGACATTGCCTTTCCACTGAGTACGAATGCCGGTAGAATTTTAACCGAGCGCGGTTATACAGGCAAACATATCGCGTTTCCGAACGGTATCGATGTCCGTCACTTCTACAAAATGGATGTGCGTGAATTACGGGATTCACTCGGACTCAGTCGGTGTTTCGTGATCGGTTACGTCGGTAGGTTGCTCCAGATGAAGGGGATAGCGACGCTTCTTGAAGCCTTAGCAGACCTTGTAAATCGTGCAACGCCGCGGACCTATAAACTCTTAATCGTCGGAGAAGGTGAAGATAAACAGGATTTAGAAAAGAGAGCCAAAACCCTCGGCATTTCGGAACAGATTGTATGGATAGATGCGGTGCCGCCTGAAGAGGTCGCTGCCTATATTAATTGTATGGACACGCTCGTTCTACCTTCTCGGACGACAAGAGGATGGGTCGAATTCTTCGGGCGGGTCCTTATAGAAGGGATGGCATGCGAAGTGCCAGTCATCGGTTCGGACTCCGGCGAGATTCCGAACGTTATCAACGATGCCGGACTCGTCTTTCCTGAAGCCGATACGGTTGCCTTAGCAGAACGGATACACCAAATCGCATCCGATGCGTCGCTCAAAAGCGAACTGGTGGCACGTGGTCTAAAACGGATTCATAATTTTACATGGGAAACAATTGCGGAACGGACGTACGAAGTGTATCAGGAGTTGCTTGCGACAGACCGATAAAAAAAGATGCCCCCGACTGGACTCGAACCAGCATGCCAATTAAGGCACAGGCCCTCAACCTGCTATGTATACCAATTCCATCACAGGGGCATCGTGTGATTAATTATACTTTATTTATATAGCGATGTCAAATTTTTTAGATTTTTTTATGAAGATTAAATAAATATTTCGGTAATTGTTAAAGATCGCGAGCATAAGAAACACCCCAGCAAAAACACTCGCTCCTACCAAGAGGTTGTTGATGCATTACCGAATTAAATTCTTAAACTTCATTTAAAAATCCCCAGCAGTCATATACACACATCTTTGGACAGCAATATGAACACCCCAGCATCGGAAAACCTTGAACAACAGTTATCAGAAACAGTGGAGGGCGAGGTGCGTTTTGATCTCTACTCCAAAGCGCTCTACAGTACAGACGCGAGTCTATACCAGATACAACCGATAGGTGTTGTCATCCCGAAAGATCGCCGCGATGTTATCAAGACCGTGCAAATCGCGGTGGATCACAAGGTTCCGATTCTGCCACGCGGTGGCGGTACGAGCCTCGCCGGACAGAGCGTCGGTCAAGCTATTGTGCTGGATATGTCGAAATACATGAACCGGTTGCTTGAGGTGAACGTTGCTGAACGTTGGGCACGCGTGGAGCCGGGCATCATCTTAGATGAATTGAACCATCAGCTGAAGTCGCACGGTCTGATGTATGCGCCCGATGTTGCTACGAGTAGCCGTGCGAACGTCGGCGGTACGATCGGTAATAATTCGGCGGGTTCACACTCCCTGATTTACGGTAAAACGATTGATCACGTCATGTCGCTCGACTTGGTGCTCTCCAACACCGATGAAGTTACAGCACACCCGATATCACTTGAAGAATTAGAGACCAAGAAACGTGGTAACACATTAGAGGCGCGTATTTATCGTGAGCTCTGCCGCATCTGTGCGGACAACGCATCAGAAATTCGTAAACGTTACCCGCGTATCCTCCGTCGCGTTGCTGGCTACAATTTGGATGAATATGTTAAAGATGCGGGTTCCAAAGAGGTCACGCCGTACCGCCGTGACGGCTGCGATGCGGCGCATCCGTTTAGTCTGTCAAAGATTCTCGTCGGCTCTGAAGGGACACTTGCGACGACCGTGGAAGCCACAATTAATCTGGTTCCGATCCCGAAATTAACGGCACTCTGTGTTGTCCACTTCGATTCACTCGTCACATCAATGGAAGCGATGCAACCGATTTTGGCGTGTAATCCGACGGCTGTAGAACTGATAGACAAGACTATTTTGGATATGGCGCGCGGTTCATTGGAATTTTCACGGTTGACGACTTTCATAGAAGGCGAACCTGCTGCGCTCCTCGCTGTCGAATTCTATGGTGAGACGGAAGCAGAACTGGCATCACAGTTGGATACACTCGAAAAGCAGTTGAAAGCTGAAGGTTTCGGCTATGCGTTTGTCCGGTGTTTTACTGCCGAAGAGAAATCCCGCGTCTGGGAGACCCGAAAAGCCGGACTCGGCCTGCTAATGGGTATGAAAGGCGATGCGAAACCGGTTGGCTTCGTCGAAGATGCAGCGGTGCCGATAGAGCACCTACCGGAATACGTCCGTCGTTTCGATGAAATCGTTACGGCGCATGATACCACCGCTTCTTATTATGCCCATGCGAGTGTCGGTCTCCTGCACAATCGCCCTATCGTCAACCTCAAATCCGAGACCGATATAGAAAAAATGCACGACATTGCTCGCGAGGTCCGGGACCTACTCATGGAATTAGGCGGTGCGATGAGTGGCGAACACGGCGATGGACTTGTCCGAAGTGAGTGGATAGAGAGTATGTTCGGTCCGCAGATATATCAGGCACTGACTGAGGTAAAGAGAGCGTTCGACCCGAATAACATCATGAATCCGGGTAAAATCATTGATGCACCGCCAATGACAGAAAACCTCCGTTTCGGTGCCGACTACAATACCATTAAAATTGATACCTATTTCGATTTTTCGAGCCAGGACGGATTCGGTAGAGCGATTGAAATGTGTAACGGTGTCGGTGCGTGTCGAAAGACGTTGACGGGTACGATGTGTCCGTCTTTTATCGGCACGCGTGAGGAGGAACATTCAACGCGCGGACGTGCGAATGCGCTTCGCTCCATTATTTCGGGTGCGTTGCCACATACGGATTTCACGAGTGAACGTCTCCAAGAGGTTTTAGATTTATGTCTCGGCTGCAAGGCGTGCAAAGCGGAGTGTCCGTCGAATGTAGATATGGCGAAAATTAAGTATGAGGTGCTTGCGCACTATCACAAAGCCAACGGTTTGCCTTTGCATCGGCGTATGTTCGGCGAAATTGGTGCCTTTGCGCCGCTCGGTTCAATGTTTGCTCCTTTTTCTAACTGGGCAGTTAATAATGGGGTGTCGAAATGGATTGCGGAAAAATTAATCGGTGTTGACCGGCGGCGGGATATGCCGACCTTCGTGCGTCCTACTTATGAACAGTGGTTCCGAAAGCGTCGTTCGCGCCGTACGTCGGACAAAAAGGTTGTGCTGTTTCCTGATACTTTTATGAATTACAGTGAACCTGCTATTGGCCGGGCTGCTGTAGCGGTATTAGAAAACTGCGGTTTTGAGGTGCTGTTCCCTGAGAAACGGTGTTGCGGTCGTCCGCTCATCTCCGAGGGGATGCTCGACCGAGCCGTTGAGAATGCGCGTTACAACATTGATGCGCTTCAAGGCTACGCTGATGCCGGAATCCCGATTATCGGATGCGAACCGAGTTGTACATCTGCTATCACCGACGATTACCTTGAGTTGATTGGTACACCTGAAGCGAAACGTGTCGCTGAGGCGACCTGTTCATTTGAAGAGTTTTTTGTGAAACTGATAGAAGACGACGCTTTAAGGGTGGAATTCTCAACGGAACCACAGGACATATTACTCCACGGTCATTGCCACCAGCGGGCACTCGTCGGTATTCAACCGACTGTGAAGATGTTAGGTCTACCAGCAGCACACAACGTCTCAGTGATTGATTCGAGTTGTTGCGGTATGGCTGGTGCGTTTGGATATGAAAAGGTACATTATGATCTCTCTATGAAGATTGGCGAGTTACGGCTTTTTGGGGCTGTCCGTGAAAAGCCGCCCGGTAGTTTCACGCTCAGTGCCGCCGGTTTTTCTTGCAGACACCAACTCGAACACGGGACCGGTGTCCAAGCGAGACATCCGATTGAAGTGTTACGTGAAAGCATAATCACCACTTAACTTTATGCCTCGGGGGGATATATATGGCAAAATTTTATGAACCGCTTGACGATTTTAAAGTTGTTGAGTTGCCAGAAAAACAGTTGCCATTCTGGAAGATTGCGGGTCCTGGAGCGATCTTAGTGGGTCTATCTATTGGTGCGGGTGAAAGCGTCATCTGGCCCCTCATCGCTGCGGAGTATGGCGGGAGCATGGTGTGGGCAGCGGCACTCGGTGTATTCCTCCAGCTCTGGATTAATTTTGAGGTAGGACGTTGGACGATCGCAACGGGTGAAACGGTCTACACAGGTTACAGTCGTATCTGGCGTGGTTTTGGTCCGCTGTTTATTCTGCTGACTATCGTCGGTTGGATTGCCCCAGGCTGGGCGCGTACTTCCGGACTTGCACTCAAAGCACTCATCCTCGGACCTGGCGGTTGGGGGTCTGATACCTTCTGGACGGCACTCACGTTTGCTGGGGTCGCACTCATCCTTTTCGGACCGAAGATGGTCTACACGTCTGTTGAACGGACAGTCGAAGCCCTTGTCGCTATCGTAACAGTTGGTTTGATTCTCGTTGTTATCGCTATTGGTTCAATGGATACGTGGAAGGAGCTGGGGGCTGGACTCATAAACGTCGGTTATAAGGATCCGGCGATGCCGGTGAAAACATTTTTCAGTGCTTTAGTCTTTGCTGGCGCGGGTGGAACGGCGAACCTCTTTTACACTTTCTATCTCCGTGATAAAAATATCGGCATGGGTGCACAGCTGCCAGGACTCCAGAATCTACTTCGCGGCCGGAGCGAAAAGGTGCCTGCCACCGGGTTTACCTTTGAGCCGACAGAAGAAAACCGGAAACGTTTCGCGGCGTGGTGGCAATACGTGAAAAATGACCAGATACTCTTCTTCTGGGCACTCAACACACTTACGATTCTACTTTTTATTTTCGGCGCGCTTGCAGTTCTACATCCACAAGGGATTGTTCCTGAGCAAGGTCAACTTATTTACGACGAGGCGCGGATTTTAGGTGAAATCTGGGGTGTAGCAGGGCAGAAAATTTTCTTAATGGTCGGTGTTGCTACGCTTTTCGGTACGCAACTTGCGCTCGTTGACGGCGTATCGCGTTCAATCTCTGATATTATCTATACCAATTTCCGAGGTGCACAAAATCGGAGTCTGAGTTGGTGGTATCTCCTCATCGCTGGGATATGGATCGTCGGCGGGTGCGTGATTACCTTTGTCATGGAGCAGTTAAATGTCAGTGAATTAGGCTTCCTCTTTAATGCGGCGTACATGGGGGGGTTCGCCATGGCGGTTTACGTGCCGCTCACACTGTACATGAACCGTCGGTTCCTACCTGAATTCGCCAAACCGAAACGAATTTCTACCGTCATGATGCTGGTCGCTTCATGCGTCTATGTCGGGTTCGCGATTTCGAGTATTATCTGGGAAGTCAAACAATTATTTGGAGGCTAACATGAAACAGGAAGCCCGAAAAGCCTTTTTTGAAAAAGAAGGTTACCTTATTGTTGAAAACCTGTTCTCAACGGAAGAGGTCGAGAGATGTCAAGCAGAGATTCACCGGTTGCATGCGTTCGCGGCTGGCCATGAACCCGATGCTGACAAAGCGCGTGCGGAGATTGCGCGCCGGCACGTCCAACGCGAACCGTTCGCGAAAGAGGAAACACAAGGCAATAATCTGCCAGTGCTACGGAAAGCGGAAAATACACGGCAGTATTCGGATGTATTCCGGGATCTCGCAGCGCACCCGAAACTTATTGAGGTTCTCCAAGAACTCACAGGGTCCGCTGATCTCCTGCTTTTTAGAAGTACCTTGATGTTCAAACCTGCGTTTCACGGTTCTTCACACGGCTTACACCAAGACTCTGCCTATTGGCCGATGGACCCGCCGAACCTTGTTACGGTGAGTATCGCGCTTAACGATGCCACACCGGAGAACGGGTGTTTCAAGGTGATTCCGAAAAGCCACCTTTGGGGTATACAGTCTTGGGGGAATATCGCGCGGGAACAGGACGCAGAACTTACGGATCGCAAAGATGTTGAGGCGCAGCAGATGGATGTTCCACTGTCTGCCGGAAGCGCACTATTTTTTCATAGTTTAATGGTGCACGGTTCCGGTCCAAATACGACCGCTAACCCTCGGAATACAGCCCTGTATGCTTACTTCTCTCCACAAGTCCGATACACGCCAAAAGACGGGAAACCTGCTAAAAAGACGTTCCCGGTCGTCGCTGGACTTGGCGGTAAAACGGAACTGACACTCGTTGCCCAGACTTAAGGATACCTTATCTGTTTTGGTCTGCTAATAAAGATCGATTAATTTTTCTTGACAGGTTTTCCAATATCTGTTAGACTTTTTACAAAATAAGTGAACGTTGTACACCAAGGGTTACAGGACCCTGGTTGTATTGTAATTTTATCAAAAACCTTTCTGGTTTTTAGGTTTCACGATATTTATCAACAAGACGGCATTCATAAAATTCTGGATTTTCGGGGTCTAAACTATGAACGAGATTACTAAAACCTCCTCGGAAGAAAAAGAGGGTTCCGTGCCTGTCGTTAAGGAACCGGACATTGGGAAAATAGAAGTAGTTCCGCCTAAGCCGCTTGTTGTGTATGATGAACAAGCAGCTAAGCCCCGCAAAAAGGGGCCTTTTGGCAACTTGGGGCGGCAGACACCGCTACCTCGCGAACAACTCGTCCGGTTACTTCTGGAAAATATTAAGGCGTTTTCGGATTCCGAAGCACAATTACTCAGTGCAATTTTTGAGTTGCAAACACTGACAGCACAAGAAGTGATGTTGCCACTATCAGAAGCAGCCGTGCTGATAGTCGGTGCATCGTCCTCTGAAGTTCTCACCCTCTGTCGCGCTTCCACCTATCATTACATCCCGATTTATAATGCGCGCGTTGACCAATTGCTCGGAGTCGTTGATGCGATGGAGGTACTTACAAGCGAACAGCACGACGATGATTTATCGTCATTCGTGAAGGATGTGAATTATGTCCCTGCCCTGAAGCCTGCTATAGATTTATTGAGTGAACTGCGGCAATCTGAGATACCGATCGCGATTGTGGTTAACGAGCACGGCAGTTGTATCGGGATCGTAGAGTTGATAGATATTTTAGAGCGGATTATAGGCCAGGTCTCGGCTAATCGGAAACGGACGACACCTCACATCGAAAAGCTTGGCGCAAGCGACTGGCGTATCGACGCACGCATGTTAATTGCTGATGTTAACAAAGTCTTAGACATTCGAATCCCGACAGATCAGTGTGATACGATTGGTGGTTTTGTCCTGATGTTGCTCGGACACTTACCACAAAAAGGCGTAAAAGTTGTGTATGAAGACATTGAATTTAATATAGAGGCAGCTTTCAAGTACGGGATATCTCAAATTCGGGCTGTGAAAAAAAACTAAAAAAGGTAAGTGAATCCATTGAAACGTCCGCGCCGTTCGATTTTCAAGAGAACCCGCATCCGAATGTTGATCGTGTGGTATCTCATCCTGCTTAGTGCCGTCATCATCCTCATCTGGAAAATGCCGGCGATCGTTTCGCGCTTGTAAAATGGTTGGCTCAAAGATAGGCATCTGTTGGTTGAATTAGGGGCTATAAGTCTTTAACTCTTGGAAGCAAACGCTAAGTTTTGCCTAAATTTTATTTCCAAAGGAGAACCTATCGAATGTATACGCTTATTATCATGTCATCTCATAAAAATTCTGTTCGCCAGCACCGGATCGGTCGAGGTCATCTATTTTTGCTATCATGCGTTATCCTTGGTTTATTCTCTGTGGCAATTGGCGGCTTCAACTATGGCCTCTTCCAAAAACGGCAAAGCGTCAGTGCCGAAAAGGAATTGCAGACGCAGATGGAGAAAGAAGTTCAGCAATTAACGGAGGCCAAACACCAGGTAGAATCGGAACTTGCTGCCGTTAATGCGGAAATGAACGACATTCGGGAGATGATAAAAAAGATCCAGGAGGCGTTAGGGATTCTCGGACAAGGCGGCGAATCTAACATTACCGCGTCTCCCGGAGAATTCGAGCCTCAACAGACAGATATATCCGGGTTCACTGATGCCGCACCTGATACTCACGCGCAGCAGAAACTGACACCAAGTATCCTGAAAGAGGAGTTGCAGGCTCTCCATGATTATATCAATGCATATCAACAACAGCTTTTAGGATACCCTTTGGTTCTCCCTGTGAAACTCCAACAGGAAAACGGGGAGCGACACGCTTTTTGGTATTCTTCGCATTTCGGTTGGCGGACCCACCCACTAACGAAAAACCGTGAATTTCACCAAGGGTTGGATATTAAAACCCGCGCCGGCGTTCCTGTGATCGCTGCCGCCGATGGTACAGTTGTAACGGTTGGAAAGAAGGGCTATTTGGGAAACACAATTGAGCTCACCCATGAAGCATCCGGGTATAAAACTTTATACGCGCATTTGCAAGGCTATGCCGAGGATCTCAAAGTTAATCAAGAAGTGGTACGTGGTCAGATTATTGGCTATGTCGGAAATACTGGCCGTAGCACCGGGGCTCATCTCCACTACGGCATTTATGATATCGAAAAAGAAAAGTGGATGAACCCGACCCTGTTTATCTTTAATCAAGAACCTACGCTCTCACCGTAATGGCTTATTAAACATATCGCAAAAGGAGTAAAAAAAAATGTCTTACTTTAAGCCGCTAGTGCTGGCGATAATATCATGTTTTTTAGCACTACCAGGTCTCTCACTCGCCGAAGATGAACTCATCATTATCTCCCCACACCATGAAGGTATAGAAACGGAATTTGGTAAAAATTTCGAGGCGTGGTATCATAAACAGACAGGCAGAACAGTGAAAACCGACTGGAGAGATGTGGGCGGTACTTCTTCAAATTATCGGTTCATTGAATCGGAATTTAAACGTGTACCGGATGGCATCGGTATCGATATTTTCTTCGGAGGTGGTACTGATAACTATCTCCGCCTCTCGAACAGGGGATGGCTTCATGCCTACAAACTACCCGGCACACAACTTGAGCAGATGATGCAATCGTTTCAGGGGATTCCGCTCTACGATGCGCAACATCAATGGTACGGTGCGGCACTATCGAGTTTCGGTATCATGTACAATGAGGAGCTCCGAGGATTATTGCAACTTCCGAAAGTCTCGACATGGAAGGATTTGGGTAACTTGACATTGATCGGGAGGATCGGTGCGGCAGATCCGAGAGAGAGTGGTTCTGCACACATGGTCTATGAGATCATCCTTCAAACGCTCGGATGGGAAGAAGGGTTCGCGCTGCTGACAAAGATCGGCGGCAATGTCCGCGGTTTCTCCGCCGGTGCTAACGCTATCCCGACAGACGTTGTCGCAGGACAGGTCATCTACGGACTTGCGATCGACTTTTATGCGTACGGTCAAATCGCTGTCGTCGGTGCGGATAAGATCAAGTACGTTGTCCCGGCTGACGGGGCGGTTGTTACTGCAGACCCGATCGCTATCCTCAAAGGCGCGCCTAATATAGCTGTCGCGGAAAAGTTTCTCGAATTCGTTTTATCGGAAGATGCCCAAAAACTCTGGATGCTCCGCGATACTGACCGTGAGGGCCCCGAATGGAAAGGTGGTCTAAACCGCGCGAGCGTATTACCGGCACTCTATGATAAACTCGGCGAGAGATGCATCGTTCCAAATCCGTTCGCTATGGAAGGTGCCCCATTCCAATACGATTCAGATAAAGGCGGGACACGATGGAACATCGTCAACGATCTTTTCGGTATCCTGATTATCGATTCACATAAGGATCTCGTCAATGCGTGGAAAGCGATTCAGAAGAGTAAAGACCCAGCAAAACGGGACGCGGCGATTGCGGTCTTAACGAAGATGCCGATAACTGAGGCAGAGGCGATGGAATTGGCGAAGGGTGCCTGGAACGATCCGGAAGTCCGCAACGAAAAAATGAAAGATTGGGCACAATTTGCGAAAGAGAAGTTTAAAGAAGCACGGAATCTGGCAAGATAGCCTCGATTTCTACACCGAGAAAATCGGCGAGTTTTTCACATTCGGATCGGTAGCGTGCGATTTTCTCGGCAGATCCTGACTCACCGGTCATCATCGCTGCCATGAACTCGTGCGGATAATGCGTTTTCAGGTATGCCATACGATATGCCAACATAGAATAAGCGACAGTGTGCGATTTGTTGAAGGCATAGCGCGCAGTCGGTTCAAGCAGCCCAAATATCGTTTCCGCCTCGTCTTTAGCGAACCCTTTTTTCACCGCACCCTCAACGAATTTTTCACGCTGTTCTTCAACCAATACTTCATTTCGTTTCCCCATTACACTGCGGAGAACATCCGCTTCAGCGAATGTAAAATTCGCCACATCGTGTGCGATTTGCATCACCTGCTCCTGATAGATACACACGCCGTAGGTGCTTCTGAGTGCTTCTTCAAACGAAGGATGTCCGTATAGGATCGGTTGTGTCCCATTCTTCCGATCTATGTAGTCCTGCAGGTCCCCGGCTTCTATTGGACCGGGACGATAGAGTGCAGCGATCGCTGAGAACTCCTCAAAATTGTCAGGTTTGAGTTCCGTGACGACCCGGTACATACCACCAGAGGCTTCCAATTGGAACAATCCATCAATGAGCCCTTTGCTAACAAGCGAATAGGTATCTTCATCGTCAAACGGAATCTCTTCGAGTTTAATCTCGGTGCCGTGATTCGCCTTAATCATCTGGAGGCAGTCGTGTACTTCACTAAGGCTCCGTAGACCGAGGGAATCAAATTTGACGATACCGACATCTTCAACGGATTTGCCTTCAAACTGCGTGGCGATCTGGCCGTGTCTATCCTTGAAGAGCGGAACGTAATTTGTTAAAGGACCGTCTGAAACCGCGATTCCGGAAGCATGACAAGAGACGTGTCGTTTCATGCCTTCAACAGCTTTGCTCATCTCAATTAACGTTTTATTCTCAGGGAATTCAGCGAGTGCTTGGAATTCCGGCACCTGTTCCAAAGCATCATCAAGCGTGATACCCGGCATCGGTGGAATCAACTCCGTTAATTTTTGGACATTTTCAAGCGGCATTTCAAGTGTGCGACCGACCTCCTTGATAGCGGCTTTCGCCCCCAATGTCGCAAAGGTGGCGATTTTACCGACGGAATCCGCACCGTATTTTTTCGCCAGATACTCAATTATGGACTCACGGGCGCGGTCGGCGAAATCGATATCAATATCCGGTGGTGCGAGACGTTCAAGGTTTAAGAAGCGTTCAAACAGACAACCGTGATCCATTGGGTTGAAACCGATTACATCGAGTGCGTACAGCACGAGGCTACTGGCGGCAGAACCGCGAGCAGAGAGCGGATACCCCTGTTTGTGTGCGTGGTTGACATAATCGCCAACAATTAGGAAATAATTCGCGTTTTCGGTCTGTTTGATAATATCCAACTCGTAATCAATCCGCTGCCGTATCGGCTCAGAGAGTTCACCGTATTTCTCGTGCAAGCCTCGGTAGCATAATTCTTGAAGATAACTGTCGTGCGTGTACCCTTCAGGGAGCTTATATTTCGGCATCGGATCGCGTTGATAGTCGAGTTCAAGATTGCACCGATTCGTAATTTCAAGCGTGTTGCTGATAGCCTCGGGTGGATAATCCCTGAGTGCCGCCCGCATCTCGTCAACGCTTTTAAAGTAGAAATGGTTGTCAAACCGCACCCGGTCTTGGTCATTGATGGTCTTCTTCGTCTGGATGCAGAGCAGTACATCGTGCATGCTGTGGTCGGACTTGCGGAGGTAGTGGCAGTCGTTGGTGCCGACGATCGGAAGATTGAACTCCTCCGCCAACTGCACCATCACCGGATATGTCTCAAGTTCCTTGTCAATGTAGTGATTCTGTATCTCAACGTAGAGGTTGCGTTCACCCATTATCTCCATCAGCGTTTTGAGGTGTCGGATCGCTTCGTCGCGCCGACCCGCGCAAATAAGTTGCGGCACCTGTCCTTGGATACACCCTGTTAGCGCGATAATGCCGTCCCGGTGTTCACGCAAGATTTCCATGTCAATACGCGGCTTGCGATAGAACCCCTCTGTGTACCCAAGCGACACCAATTCCAAGAGGTTCTGGTAACCCGTTACATCCTCGGCGAGCAGTGTGAGATGATAAGGACCGTCCTGTTCCTGCTCACGTGTTTTTCGGCTACCGGGGGCGACATAGACCTCACAGCCGATGATCGGTTTGATACCGGCCTCTGTCGCTTTGTTGTAGAGCTCCCACGCGCCGAACATATTGCCGTGATCGGTCAGTGCGACAGCGGGGACGCTATTTTCGACTGCCCAATCCACCATATCTGGAATACGGCACGCGCCATCAAGCATGCTATATTCACTATGGTTGTGTAGATGAACAAATTCGGAACCGGTTTTGGAAGGAATAGAAGTACCGCCTTCAGGAGAGGCGCCATCCCGCCGAGTGGAGAGTGGCGTAGTCGGGTCACTTTGTCCGCCAATTCCTGTTGCGAGGACAGTGACATCAACGGTGTCTTCAGATTCAGGCTCGTTATCTCTATAGACCAGTCCAAAGATAATTACCGCATCGGGCGCGACATTTTTGATGACATCCATCGCCGCATCCAATTCATTCATCGTGAAATCTGGCGGCGCGCTGATGTTGACAATCATTCCAGGTGCATTCTCCATCTTTTGACCATCTAAGAGTGGGGACGAGACAGCATTCCGTGCGGCGATTCTCGCCCGACTTTTATCGTTCGCCTGTCCTGTACCCATCAACACTGTGCCAGCATCCTGCATGACCAACTGTATATCAGCGAAGTCAATGTTAACTTCACCTGATTCGGTAATAATGTCGGCAACACTTTTAACACCGCGTAGCACCGTCTCATCGCTCATACGGAACGCTTCGCTCGGTGAAGGTTCAACATCAATAGTATCCAGGAGCCTCTGATTTGGCACTACAATGACAGCATCTGCGTGCTCTTGAAGTTCTTGGAGACCGTATTCTGCTTGTTCGGTGCGGCGTTGCCCCTCAAAATCAAACGGACGCGTCACAACAGCAATTGTTAAAGCGTCGTGTTCTTTTGCGACGGATGCAATCAAGGGTGCGGCACCTGTCCCCGTTCCGCCGCCCATACCTGCGACAACGAAAACCAACCGCGCGTCTGCAAGGGCAGCGTCAAGCGTCTCCAGATTTTCTTCAGCGGCACTTCTACCGACCTCAGGATTCACATCTGCGCTGAACCCTTGTGTGGTGTCAACCCCGATCTGTATCTGCGTCGCACCCTGACATGTGCGGAGTGCTTCCACGTCTGTATTGACAGCATAAAATTCCACTTCTTTCCAATCAGATGCCATCATCCGTTTAATGACCTTGCCACCGGCATCGCCGACCCCGAAAATCTTAATTTTGTCTTGTATCGGCTTAGCGACTTCTTTTTTTTCTGTCATAACTGTTCCCCTCTTAACCTCTTCAACGCCAAATTCCTCACGTAAAAGCGTGCGAATCTGGCGGAGTCTTGTCTTGACGGTCCCCGCCGCCAGACCGAGTTCCTCTGCGATTTCGTTGACAGTCCACAACTCTAAGTAATACAATACTGCAACGGCGCGGACCCGCTCCGGCAGGTGATGCACGGCTTCTGTTACAGCGGCGCGAAGTTCCATCTCACGCGTACGGGCAAGCACATCCCGATCAATCGTCTCCGCGAGCTTTTCGGCACTTTGAAGAATTTCGCCTCTGTTGTGCGTCTTCGCGGCGTAGTACCTTCTGCAAGTGGTATAGGCGATTTTTCGGAGCCAAGCACCGAAGCTGCCGACCTCGCGCAAGCCACCGATGTTTTCCCAGACTGCCACCCAAACGTCTTGAAAAATCTCTTCAGCATCGCGGATTTGGCGGGAGTGTGAGACAACCATCTGCCATATCCTTGAGCTATGGCGGGATGCAAGTTGTGCAAACGCTGCCTCGTCTCCGTCTCGCACGCCTTGGATGAGTTCTTCATCTGTCAGATCCGTATATACCGATGAATCGTATCGCATAGATAAATTCCCAATTAGATTTTGCCAATTAGACTGTAGTTATAAAGAGGGGAATTTTGAGGGAAAGGGTTTAAAAAAATAAAAAGAGTCGATTTTTTTCTCCTATCGCCATCGTGATGCCATGTCAAAGCCGACCGCTGCGACGAGTACGACCCCTTTAATAATATCCTGCCATGAGGCATCCATATTTGCCATGCTCATGCCGTTATTGAGGCTCTCCATGACGAACGCGCCTAAGACTGCACCGAAAATGCTCCCACGTCCACCCATTAAACTGGCACCCCCGATCACACACGCAGCGATGGCATCTAACTCCAACAAGCGTCCTGCTTCTGGACTCGCGCTCCCGACGCGCGCTGTCATGACAACACCGGCGATCGCCATCAATGCCCCCATCGTTGCAAACACACGTAACGTAACGCCGCGCACGTTGACCCCAGAGAGGTACGCCGCTTCAGCGTTGCCACCGACTGCATAGACGTAACGTCCGAAACGGGTGTGGTTGGCGATAAAATGAAATACGAACGCCAATCCAAAAAGAATACAGACCGGAAACGGGACCCCTTTGTGGGTATTCATCACGGTGATGAACGCGACGATGAGTGCCGAAATCCCAGCGATTTTCAATAGGAACACCGGCATAGAGGTCTGCTCCGGGTTTCCGTATTGTCGCCGTGCGGTGCGTTGTCTATAGAAATGGTAACCACTGATGCCGATGCCGATCCCCATAAGTCCCCATCCGAGTGTCGGGGAGAGGTAGGCGTTGCTGATCGCCTTAAGCCAATTGTCGGGGAGCAAGATGGTCTCACCCTTGGTAAATGCGAGCATCAAGCCTCGATACGCCAGAAACCCGCCCAACGTGACGATAAATGCCGGGATCCGCTGATATGCGACGAGGTAACCTTGCATCAGTCCCATCAGGATCCCGATGCAGATAACGATGAAAAGTGTAACGAGAATCGGTTGCCCCCACCAGACGTGTACAATCGCTGCGATCGCACCGAGCAACCCGGCACCGTAACCGACAGAGAGGTCGATGTTGGCAGAGACGATGACCAGCGTCATACCGACAGCAAGGATCGCTGTGACGGCGGCTTGGCGGGAAAGATTTGACAGGTTCCGAGTGCTAAGGAAGGTGCCGCTGGTTAGGAGTGTGAAAATCACCCAGACGCAGACAAGCGCAAGCACCATCGCATACATACGGAGATTTAGCTTCTTCATGCTGATTTGAAGACGGTCCTGAAATTTTCTGTTGTGATTTTACCAATTGTTTCTATGACAGTATTGCGGAGTTCGGCGATCTTCTCTGCCACAGCGCGGACGTACGCCGGCTCGTTCCGTTTACCACGTCGGAATTGTGGTGCCAACCACGGACAATCGGTTTCTATCAGGAGTCGGTCTTCAGGGACTTCTCGCGCGACGGCTTGAACATCCGCTGCGTTTTTATAGGTTACGATGCCACCGATACCGATATGGAATCCGATCGCAAGACTTCTATGCATCAACGCGACATCACCGGTGAAACAGTGCAGCACGCCTCGGACTCGTCCGTGTCGCGCTTCTAAGATAGGTAGGATGTCCATATAGGCATCACGGTTGTGGATAACAATGGGCATCTGCAACTCTTCGGCGAGGTCCAACTGTTGTTCAAACGCAACTTTCTGAACAGACCGCGGCGAGAGGCTACGGTAGTAGTCTAATCCAATCTCGCCGAGCGCGATGACCTTCGGGTGTTCGGCGAGTTCACGAAAGGTTTTCAGAACATCCGGTGTCAAATCTTTCGCGTCGTGCGGATGCATCCCGACGGTGGCGTAGATGTGCGTATGTTTCTCCGCCAATTCCACTGCGCCGAGGCTGGTCTCCATATCAAATCCTATGACGAGGATGTTGGAAACCCCAGCTTCGTTTGCGCGCGCTAACACCGCGTCGCGATCGCGATTGAATTGTGAGAGTTGGATATGTGCGTGTGAGTCAATAAACATTCCGACCTTTACTGCCTCATATTCGCGAGGAATCTGATACGTTCTTAAGCCTCTAAGCGTTCTTGAAAAGCGCGAAAGCTCTCAACTAAAGATGCCTCAAGATTGAGTTTCTTGAGCCGGTTGAGGTCTTCAATGGCTTCGAGTGCTGTCGTGAGTGTGTCAGCGTCAACTTCTGAGAATCGGTTGTTGAGGATGGCGATTGTGCTTTCGATGCTCGTCCGCCGTGACCCTTGTTCGATACCGCGTTGTTCGCTGAGTTCAATGATAGAGTCTGCCATGTCTACGATCTCCTGATTCTGTGTATGCTCTTGTGTGAGGATACGAAGTAAGTCTTGATGTTCGCCTGCTTTTCTACGGTGCAGGATGAGGTGGAAGAGGTATAAGATGGCGCGCGTATATGCCTCTCTGTCCTGTGTGTGCAAGTCCCTGAGTCCGGCTAAAGCGTCAAGGAGGGCTTGGCGCATAGCGGGTGGATCGGAGTTCTCCTGTCGCAAGACAGTCAACAACCATCCCAAAGCATGCCCTGTTTGTGTCAGTTCATCAGGATCTGTGGCTTTAACATCGAGGAACAGCGTGTCGAAAGTCGGGACGAACCGTTTGAGGCCTTCAGGGAGGTCCATGAGAGCCGTCAGAGAAAACGGCGACTTCCAGGCTCCGGTGCCTGTGTAAAACAGGACCGGCACAATCGGGGTCAACCGCCACTCCGCTTCGGGGAGTTTCCGCTCTATCCAAGAGCGCCGTTCCTCCATCCATATCTGCGTCATATAAGAGAGCAGCCGAAGCTCCATGGACGGGTCGACAGTGGATTGGTGCTCTATGAGGATATAGATGATCACTTCCTCACACTTCGCTGTCGGGTTCCGAAACGGCACACTGAAGATCATATCCGATTCTTGTGTCCGCAGTTCATCGGAGATGAAACTTCGGTTGAGTTGCTCTACGCGCCCAAAGTCAAGTGCGTCGGCGATCTCACCGGCAAGCATTTCAACTAACGCTTCAAGGTGTTCGCGCTGGCGTATCAACCATTTCGCACTCCTATCGGGGAAGTGGCTGCTCGAGACATTTGACAACTCCCGAAGGTCTTCTTTTGTGAACATGTACCTGCCTTTTCAGACACGCCTGCCCCTCCTGGGACGCACGCATCCAATTTATATCTCCAATTTATATCATAGAGTGTACCACACTTCACCCGCCTTGTCAAGGACTTACACCGACAGGCGATGAATCGCCTTACTACAAACAGATGTCCCTTGAAAATACGCGTGTTTCTCAAAAGCAGTTCGGCTCGTAGTAGCGCAATTCATTGCGCCTTGCGTAAGTCCTGTTCATTAGACATTATAATGATTTAGTTGTAAGTTTTAGTTGGTCTATGTTATACTAAGAACAAATAACCGATAGGAGACCAACTGATGATCTGTTATGAAGTTCTCAAGGATAAACCGAAACAACTTCTGTCGCTGACAGGTTTTA
>JAJDXV010000123.1 GCA_022823085.1 Candidatus Poribacteria bacterium | reverse complement strand
GTATTCAATTGTACGATTTGGATCATGGTTTTGCTTTACATATGTGCCCGTTCTTAGGAAAGATCGCGAGCGCAGCTCGCTCCTACAGAGGAAGACGTATCCATATATATAAAGTGAATAGGTACAATTGAATGGCCCTGTGTGCGGCGTGTGGTTAAAATTCTGTCTATCTCGCCAAAATATTTTTTATAGCATTTACTATAAAAAAACTTGCAAAAAGCATAAGGATATGATATACTATTAATAAATTTGAGGTAATTTGAATTAAAAATAAAAAATGAAACGACAGATGCTTGACCGCTTCGGGCGGATCCATACGAATCTTAGAATCTCGGTTACGGATGTGTGTAACTTTCGCTGCATTTATTGTATGCCGGAAGATATGACCTTCATGCCAGATTCTTCGCTCATGACTTTTGACGAGATTCTGCATCTGGCGCGTATTTTCGTTGGGTTGGGTGTTAGCAAAGTCCGTATTACCGGTGGCGAACCGCTTGTCCGTCCGGGTGTCCCGACGCTTATAGCGCAATTGCGGCAGTTAGAAGAACTCAAAGATATTAGTTTGACAACCAACGGTATCGGTCTGGTTAAGCAAGCGCAGGCACTCTACGATGCTGGACTTCGCCGGATTAATGTGAGTTTGGATACGCTTAACGAAGAGAAGTTCGAGCAGATGACCCGTCGGAAGGTACTCTCACGTGTGCTCGAAGGTTTGAAAACGGCGCAGGCATGCGGTTTTAATCCGATTAAAGTCAACGCTGTCGCAATGCGGGGTTTCACGGACGATGAAATCGTGGATCTGGCGACCTTCGCCCGGAAAAATAACTATCAACTCCGGTTCATCGAATTTATGCCACTGGATGCCGATGATGTCTGGGGACGCAACATGTACATTCCGGGAAAAGAGATTATCGAAAAAATCGATGTGCTCTATCCACTGACACCGATTACACTGAACGGTGAAGCGAAAAGTGACACAGCGAAACGGTATCAATTCTCAGACAATGGCAATGAGGTCGGCATCATTCCGTCTGTGAGTGAACCGTTCTGTGAAAACTGCAATCGCGTCCGCCTGACTGCGGATGGGAAGTTCCGTACCTGCCTTTTTTCATTAACAGAGACGGATCTGCTCACACCGTTACGTGAAGGCGTGCCAGATGAAACGATCGAAGCGTTGATTCTCGATGCGGTTGAACAGAAAGCGGCGGGACACAAAATTAATGCCGCAGATTTCGTTAAACCGGAGCGAAACATGTCCAGAATCGGTGGATAAACACTAAGAATGCGTTCGCAAATAGCAAAGCACTAAAAACGTTCTAAATTTACCATAAATAAGGAGTCCGAAGTTAACAAATGAGCAACGAGTTGACAATTAAAGACTTGCACATCAGTGTGCAAGGGAAACCGATTATCAAAGGATTAAATTTAAGTGTCGAACAGGGCGAAATTCACGCGCTTATGGGCCCAAACGGGTCTGGTAAGAGCACGCTTGCGAACGGTTTGATGGGGCATCCGCTCTACGAGGTGGATTCGGGTGAGGTGATTTTCGACGGTGTTGATGTGTTGGAATTGGAGCCCAACGAACGTGCGAAACTCGGACTTTTCCTTGCTTTCCAGTATCCGACGGCGATCCCGGGTGTCAGTTTGGCGAATTTCCTACGGCTTGCTGTCAGCGCAGTTCGCGGTAAAGAGACGAACGGTTCCGAGAAAGACAGACTGATCCCGATGCGCGAATTCCGGCGTGAACTTCGCGAGAAGATGCAACAACTCGGCGTTGACGATTCTTTTGCAAGACGATACCTCAATGACGGGTTCTCTGGCGGTGAGAAGAAGCGTGCTGAAATCCTGCAACTCACAATGCTTGAACCGAAGATCGCTATCCTTGATGAGACCGATTCCGGACTCGATATCGACGCTGTCCGAATCGTCGGTGATAGCGTCAGCCGGTTGGTCGGCCCAGAGTTAGGTGTGCTGATTATCACGCACTATCCACGCTTGTTAGAATATATTCGTCCGCAATTCATACACATCCTGCTTGATGGTAGGATCGTTGAATCCGGTGGATGGGAACTCGCAGAGATGTTAGAGGCAGAAGGCTACGATCCGATTAGAGAAAAACACGATGTCAAGGAGGCGGAATAAAATGGCTAATACTGAAAAGAACACGGTAGAAGAACTCGGAATTAGTACAGATTACCAGTACGGGTTCCATGACGATATTAAACCGACGTTCAAGTCGCGCAAGGGGTTGGACGAGGAAGTCATCAACCAGATGTGCGACATCAAAGGCGAACCCGATTGGATGCGTCAGTACCGGCTTGAGGCGTACAAGATTTTCAAGCAGAAACCGATGACGAAATGGGGTGGCGACCTAACACAACTCGATTTTGATGACATCTATTATTATGTCAAAGCCTCCGATCGGAGTGAACGGAGCTGGGACGATGTCCCGGACGACATCAAAAAGACGTTTGACCGGCTCGGTATCCCTGAAGCCGAACGGAAGTTCCTCGCCGGTGTCGGTGCGCAGTACGACTCGGAAGTCGTTTACCATAACATTGTCGAAGAATTGGATAAAATCGGTGTTGTGTTCCTTGATACCGATACGGCTATCAAAGAGTACCCGGATCTGGTGAAGAAATACTTCGGGACGATTATCCCGTCTGCGGATAACCAGTTTGCAGCCCTCAATAGTGCTGTCTGGAGTGGTGGCAGTTTCGTTTATGTGCCGCCGGGTGTGAAGGTTGAGTACCCCCTGCAAGCCTATTTCCGTATCAATAGCGAAAATATGGGGCAGTTTGAGCGCACACTCATCATCGCTGACGAAGGTTCACAGGTACATTACGTTGAAGGCTGCACAGCGCCAACATTCAGCAGTGAATCCTTGCACAGTGCGGTTGTTGAGATTGTTTGTATGAAAGGTTCACGCGTCCGTTATACGACCATCCAGAATTGGGCGGGGAACGTCTATAATCTGGTTACAAAGCGTGCCTTCGCTTATGAAGATGCGCAGATGGAATGGGTCGATGGCAATCTCGGTAGTAAGTTGACGATGAAGTATCCGAGCGTCTATATGATGGAACCGGGTGCGCGCGGTGAAATCCTCTCAATCGCATTCGCGAGCAAGGGGCAGCACCAAGACGCGGGTGCGAAAGTCTATCACTGCGCTCCGAACACGACTTCGCAGATAACCTCTAAGAGCATCAGCAAAGATGGCGGTAGGTCGAGTTATCGCGGATGGGTGGATGTCGCGAAAGGTGCGAAAGGCTGTAAATCGCACGTCGTCTGTGATGCGCTGATCCTTGATAAGGACTCACGTTCGGACACCTATCCGGTTATTGAGATTAGCGAGAACGATACGAACATCGAACACGAGGCACGTGTCAGCAAAATAGGTGAGGAACAACTCTTCTACCTGATGAGCCGCGGTCTTTCGGAGGAGGAAGCCTCCACGATGATTGTCAACGGATTCATTGAACCGCTCGTTAAGGAACTACCGATGGAATATGCTGTGGAAATGAACCGTCTCATCCAACTTCAGATGGAAGGTTCAATCGGTTAAAATTTTTAAATAATTGGACACCTGGGCTGCCTCCCATTACATTTCAGGCAGGTTTCTGGTCAGTTTCAACGCGGTCCTGGAGAAGTCAGGTTTTCAAACATTTCATAACTCAGGAGCGGTTGGAACTCATCGGAACCCCTCGTGAAACGAAGTGGAACGAGGTCCAGAAGCCAATTATTTAAAAAAAGGATCAAAAAAATTGAAAAAAGGTCATTTTTCAAAAGAATTTCTTCAAAAAATAGCAGCGACTGAGCCACAGTGGATGCGTGAGAAACGGTTAGAGGCTTACGCACTTTACGAGTCTTTACCGATGCCCCATACGACGGAAGATGATGTCTGGCGGCGGACTGTCGATATGCGTACGCAGGACTATTGGCGACGTACACGACGCTATCTTCGGGGTCTTGATGTCGAAAAATATGCCCCGAGTCTGCCAACAAACGGCGGTCCGTCCGCCGAAGCTGTAGACGACAGCACTGAAGCGGCATCCGGTGTCCTTGTACAGGTTGATGGACAACTCCAACACATCTCCAAGCGTGAAGAACTAAAGAAAAAAGGGGTCTACTTTGCGAGTCTCCAGACGGCACTGCAGGAACAACCGGAACTGCTTCGTGACTACTTCATGAGTAAGGCGGTGACGTTAGAGACAGCACTAAAGAGCGGAAATATTGCACAATATAATAAGTTTGACGCGCTTCACGGTGCATTCTGGCAGGGTGGCTATCTACTGCACGTCCCGAAAGGCGTAAGTGTTGAAGTGCCGCTCCGGGTCTATATCAAAATGTCGAGAGCCGATCAAGCGGACTTGTCGCATACGCTTATCATCGCTGAAGAGGGGAGTCAAGTTTCGGTCTTGGAGGACAACGCCTCTACCACACCGGATGCGAGCGGTTTACATAACGGTGCGGTCGAAATTTTCGCAGGACAGAACGCGAACGTGACCTACGTTCAGGTGCAACGTTGGAATCGGACAGTCTGGAATTTCGCATCACACCGCGCGATGATCGCCAGAGACGCGCAGCTCTGCTGGGTGAGTGCTGCATTCGGGGGTAGGCTCAACAAGATGAACCAAGCCTCTATCTTGGAAGGTGCCGGCAGTCATGCCCAAATGTTAGGACTCGCTTTCACGGACGCACGCCAACATTTAGATGTTAGCACGGCACAGGAACACATTTCACCGCATACCACCAGCGATCTGATGTATCGTACGGTCCTCAAAGATAGGTCGCAGACGGCATGGGGTGGGAACATCTATGTCTATCCGTCGGCGAACCATACCGATGCGTACCAGAAGAACGACAATCTGCTGCTGAGTGAGCGTGCGCATGCCGATACTTTGCCGGGATTGGAGATTCAGGCGCATGAGGTGCGTTGCACGCACGGTGCAACTGCTGGCAAGATTGATGCCGATCAGGTTTTTTATCTTATGAGTCGCGGCTTGCCTTACACGCAAGCGGAGAAACTAATTGTTGAAGGTTTTTTTCAACCTGTTATAGAACGTGTCCCGTTAGAATCTGTGCGCGAAGAGTTAAGTACATCAATTACACGTAAACTTGAGCGAGTACGCAGTTAACAGTTAACAGTTAACAGTTAACAACTTGTGTCTGTAAGATTTACTGCAACTGCCACAATAAACCTCTTAACTGAAAACTGAAAGGTTTTTTTCGTAGAAAAAAACCGTACTAACAACTATTAACTATGAAAAAAAGGAGTAACTCAAATGAGTCAACCGAAAATTATCGCTTACATGAAACCTGTCTGCGGCTGGAGTAATGGTGTCCGTGCGATCTTCGCTAAATACGGTTTGGACTATGAAGATAGAGACATCATTAACGACGAAAACAACTATCGTGAAATGGTTCAGAAGACGCGGCAGCCGTATCAGCCGTGCGTCCAAATTGACGACGTGATGCTCGCTGATGTCAGTGGCGACGAAGTGGAACAGTATCTGGTGTCGGAAGGGATTGTGAAATCCAGCGATGCTGAAACCGATGTCCCGACGGATCAGGCGTGCGAAGACCATGGACCGTCTGCTGTCAGTATCGGTTTTCCGAGTCGATAGCAGCGGGAACAGTGGCAAGGATGGAAGGTCGCGAGATTGGAAGAGTGGATCCCCCATTCTTCCATCCGAGCGTCTTCCATTCTTTCATCTTTTCATCCGTATAAGGTAACAAATATGCACACCTCAGAATTTCGTCCGCTTGATGTGGAACGTATCCGTAAGGATTTTCCGATCTTCGCGACAGAACCGCCGTTGGCTTTCCTTGATAACGCCGCCTCAACACAGACAGCGCGTCCTGTGGTTGACGCGATGGATGCCTATTACGATACTTATCGCTCCAATATCCATCGCGGTATCTATCAAATCTCAGAACAGGCGACGGCGGAATATGAGCGCGCTCGCGAGAAGGTGGCACAACTGATTAACGCGCCGCGGACGCGCCAAATCATCTTCACGCGGAACACAACAGAATCCATTAATCTGGTCGCTCACAGTTGGGGGAACGCGAATATTCGGGAAGGCGATGAAATCGTCCTGACCGTTATGGAACACCATAGCAACCTTGTGCCTTGGCAGTTACTGGCACAACGCACCGGTGCAGTGCTCCGGTTCCTTGAGATTACGGATGAAGGGCTGCTCGATTTCACGCAGTTACGCGACCTCCTCACAGAGAAAACGAAACTCGTTGCTATGGGACACGTCTCTAATGTTCTCGGTACCATCAACCCGATTCAGTCTGTTATCGAGGCGGCACACGCTGTGGGTGCGAAAGTCGTCGTCGATGCGGCGCAATCGGTGCCACATTTTCACGTCGATGTTCAACAACTCGACTGTGATTTTCTTGCATTCTCAGGACATAAGATGTGTGGACCGACCGGTATCGGCGTGTTATACGGTAAATTGGAACTGCTTGAGGAGATGCCGCCGTTTCTGGGTGGCGGTTCAATGATTCGCGCGGTTGCGCGCGACGTATCAACTTACGCGGACCTGCCAGCGAAATTTGAGGCGGGGACACCCAGCATCGCTGAAGCGATCGGACTCGGGCACGCCGTGGACTATATCACACAAGCAAACTTAGCAGCAATTCAGGTTCATGAACAGGAACTCTTAAAATACGCACATCATCGCTTAAAAGAGATCGAAGGCATTACCCTCTACGGACCGTCTGCACCGCATCAAAAAGCAGGGGTCATCTCCTTTAATATAGAAGGTGTTCACCCGCATGACGTGGCGGGAATTCTGGACACGCACGGTGTGGCTATCCGGGCAGGGCATCACTGCGCACAACTGCTCATGAAAAGATTCGATGTTATCGCCACCGCACGTGCCAGTTTTTATCTTTACAACACGGTTGAAGATGTAGACAGGTTATACGAAGGGTTATGTAGAGCACAAAAACTCATGATCCGGAGAAAATAATGAATATATATCAAGAAGAACTGCTTGACCATTACGAAAATCCGAGCAACTACGGGACCTTGCCGAACCCTGATATTTCACACGAGGAAGACAATCCGCTTTGTGGGGATCAGATTCGCATTGACCTGCTTGTTAAAGACGATAAGATTAAAGAGGTACGTTTCTCTGGGCACGGTTGTACGATTAGTCTGGCGGCTGCCTCTATGTTGACTGAGAAGATTGCAGGCAAAAGTCTTGATGAAGTCAAGCAGCTCACAAAAGACGACATGTTGGATATGGTCGGTATCCCTTTGGGACCCGTTCGCATCAAGTGTGCGTTATTGCCACTGAAGGTTCTCAAAGCCGGTGCGTACGGCATCAACTGTTGGCCTGGCGAAGAGGATGAATAGGAGGTACAATAAATACAATGAGTGACAATGTAACAACAACACAAGAAACTAAGGTTACGCTAAGTGTTCAGGATTTAGAAAGCATTATTCGTAAAATAGTTCGTGAAGAATTGGCAGCGTTTACGACACAGGATCCCGAAACTTTTTATCTTGATAAAGAATCTCCGCTTTGTGAAGATATGGAGGACATTCTTAAACGCAAAAAATCTGGGGAATTAAAGTTTTATACCCACGAAGAAATTTGGAAGGAACGTAATGCCAGAATTCTATAAAGTTGCGAAGGTTAGTGAAGTGCCCCCCGGCACGAAACACTTGGTCGAGGTGGACTTCGTTCCAGTGCTTCTCTTTAATATTGATGGTGAGTTCTATGCGATGGAGGACGTTTGTACACACGATGGCGGTCCTTTAGCCGAAGGTTTTCTCAACGGCGATGAGATCGAATGTCCACGGCACGGCGCACGCTTTTGCGTCAAAACCGGAGCACCGCTCTGTATGCCTGCTGTCGAAGCTATCGAATGTTACCCTGTCAAAATTGAAGATGACGATATCCTTGTCAGTGTTGATTGATTAATTTGATTCGTTATAGGAGGGAAACCGAATGGTATCCGAAGATACTGTATTAGAGACTATTAAAGAAAATATTATTGACCCCGAAATCGGTATCAACATCGTCGATATGGGACTCATCTACGAGGTTGACATCAACGAGAGCACCGTGGATATTACGATGACCTTAACGAGTCCGGGGTGTCCTGCTGGTGGGCAGATTATCAACGGTGCACAGCATGTGACACAGCAGCTCGACGGTGTTGACGAAGTTAATGTTAATGTGGTATGGAACCCGCGTTGGAACCCTGAGATGATGACTGAAGACGCAAGGGACGAGCTCGGTATCTTTTAACTATGGGCTTTTGTGCATCGTTCCACTACGTTTCACGATGGCTTTTGATTAATTCCGCGCGATTGGGAAAGTATACGTTTTTAAGAACCTCTTTCCACGAAAATACGCTGCTTTCCACATATTTATGTTAAAAAAAAGTCCGAAACTCCTCAAAAAGCATGACACCGCCTTTCAGGTAGAATGGAAGGATGGACATGTCAGTTGGTATCCGTATACCTATCTTCGGCAGATGTGTCCGTGTGCTGAGTGTGCCATCATTCGGCATAAAGGTAGGGATATCCATTCCCTCTTTGCCCCGCAAGGCGATGGCGATGTAACGCTGATTGAGGTTTCGGACGATATCCAACCGCTTGATGTTCAGTTAGTCGGTCGCTACGCGCTCCAGTTCAGTTGGAACGATGGACACAACACAGGTATCTACCCGTTTGAAGTGCTACGTGAGATATGTCCGGGTCCAGAATGCGCGCCTTCACCACCGGAAACAGAGGAAGAAAATAGATAATGCAGAGTGAACTCCCCGAAATTTCGCCACAAGAATTGAAACAGAAGCTCAACGAAAACGAATCTATCCTATTGTTGGATGTCCGTGAGCAGAGCGAATACGACATCGTGCATCTCGAAGACGCTCGGTTGATACCGCTCAACACCCTACCTCACCACGTGGATAGTCTCCCATCAGACCAAGAGATTGTTGTTTACTGCCATCATGGACAACGTAGTCTCTATGCGGTCGCCTACCTGCAGCAAAACGGGTTTACGGATGCCAAGAACCTCATCGGCGGAATCGATCAGTGGGCAGCCGACATTGACCCAAACCTACCGAGATACTAAATCGCCCTGGATAGCATAAAGAAAAAGATTGACTTTTGCCTAAAAATGCGGTATTATGTTTTCAACAGGACTTACGCAATTTTGACGACAGCCAGTTTTTTTTGCAGATATTTCTCGGAAAACACAGCGTTCTGGGGGCACAGACTAACAGTCTATGCTACAAAAGAGAAGCATGCGTAAGTCCTATTCAATATGATTTCTATTCGAGGACATAGCTATGGCATCTCTTTCGGCACAAACCCTCTTCACCGCTGAGGAATACATCACCCAAGAACGGAAAGCACTGTACAAAAGTGAGTACCTCAACGGACAGATATTTGCGATGTCTGGGGCAAGCCGCGCACATAGTCTGATCACAAGCAACATATCCAATAGACTTTATAATCAATTGCTGGAATCAGATTGTGAAGTCCATTCGAGTGATATGCGCGTGCAGGCGAGTCCAACCGCCTATTTCTATCCAGATGTGCTTGTTGTCTGTGATGAACCACGCTTTGCAGATGATGTTTTCGACACACTTCTGAACCCGATTGTTATCGTAGAGGTGCTTTCACCTTCCACTGCTGCATACGACCGAGGCGAGAAATTTGAACAGTATCAGCAACGGACATCACTGCAAGACTACCTCCTCGTTTCACAGCACAGATTCTGCGTTGAACATTATCGGCGGCAAGGTGAACAGTGGGCACATACCGAATTTCGCGCACCTGAAGATGTCCTGCCGCTCACCTCAATCGGCTGCAAGATATCCTTGCACGACATCTATAGACGTGTTACCATTGCCGAGTAAAACTGCCGCTTAGGTAGAATCACGTCGTACTCGTAATTCAAACGCATGTGAGGAACGAACTTTCAGCGCACCAACTAACGTGCCTTAACCGTAAGGAAAATGAAAAATATGATCGTTGAATTTGAGAACCGATCCGGCGATATGGAACAGGCAGACATGGAAATTGACGAACCGTGTCCGATCTGTTGTGGTATGCTTTTCCCTATTGTGGAATTGGAACCGGAGAGTGGTTACCGTTGCAGTAGCTGCGGACTCGTCTTTACACCTGTAGTAGAAGAGTAGATGCCCTTTAGTATTTAACGCAACCACGGATCCCCGAAGGACACCCAGTAGTATCATTATTTTATTTATAACTCTCAAAATTTATGCAGCGGTTTTAATGAAGAGGTTGACAATGATCAAAGTAAGAACACCTAATTCAATAACATCTATTTTGATAACAATTTCTTTGATATTAATTGTCTCTACGGCTCAAGCCGATTTTGAGTTTGAATGGGTTACAAACGAAACACATCAGGGTCAGGAAACAGCCACACCTGTCGAACCCCTACAAATCAATATATTAGGCAGAGAAGTTGAGGTTTTTGATGACAGTTCTGCCCTAAAATTACACGATCTTTACAACGTGTATCTCGATAACCATTCCTGGACACATGAATATAGTTATGCCTTATTAAACGCTTTTGAGCAAATACCTGTCCCATATTGGGACATGCTTAATCGGTCGATGTGGCATATTGTTGATATAGATTTAGATAACGATATATTGATATTGGATAATGGCGAAGACGCTTCGGTTTTAATCGCTTTAGATGCTTTCTCAAACGCGAATTCCATGTTAGCGGAAATAGATGGCGTTCGCGGTAAATTGTTTAGCAAAAGACTCCATAACGCCGTGTTAAGATATGTGACAGATCACGGCAGTCATCGTCAACGTGTGGATCATATATTGGGAGAAAGATATAACGTAAGTCTGCACCCATCTGATTATACTGAGTTAACAAAATACACCACAGGTGAATTTAGGGAGCGTTTCACTTCTTTTAAAAATGAAGAAGTTCTCACGATCATAACGATGTTAGAAGAGTTCCCTTCAGGGATGATAACTACACCAGGTCTGAAATATATCATCAGAAGGTTAGATGGTACACCTCACCCGTTATATCCAGCAGCACCAGCGGTGGCTTGGCCGAGTGCAGGATACATTGAGTTTATGGAATCTGCCTTTACTGGCGATTATCAACATCTTCAGCGCCTCATATTACACGAGAAAGCGCATTTCATGTGGTCGCACCTATTTGACGAGAAACTAAAAGACGACTGGAAGAAGTTAGGTGAGTGGTACCAAAACAAAGACGGAAGTTGGTTCACTTTGAACGAAACGGAGTTTGTTTCGGCTTATGCGCATGGGGTAAACCCTAATGAGGATATGGCTGAGACAATCAGTTTCTATATAGTGAATCCTGACAAGTTAAGAGCTGTTTCACCGAGGAAGTATGAGTTTATCCAAAACAGGGTTATGCATGGGGATAGATATATTTCAACAATACGTGAAGATTTAACTTTCAGGGTTTATAACTTGTATCCTGATTATGTATATCCTGGCAAAATCATACGCGTGAAAATACAAGTGACAGGTGCACCAGAAGAAGACAAGTTAGTCTCTGTAGAATTAGAGTTGCATCATGAATCGCCATTAGATTTATCAGCAGGTGGAATTACAAGAATATATGCCCCCGAAAGTGATAGATATTCAAAGTATATAGATGAATACTTTACGCCTATTGATAAAAACGGCAATACAGTGTCGCAGAGTAATATATTAAGAGCAGAATTCACAATGTCTAAATACTTGCCTAGCGGATATTGGCAAGCTGAAAACATCCAAGTCTGGGACGCAAACGGCACGCCACGATTTACCCCCGATAAGAAGTTTGGCTGGAAGATGTATATTGATAATCCTTTAGAGGATGTAAACCCTCCAAAATATGTCCCGAAATCTTTGAAATTAACATCTGAAGAAATTAATTCGCCTGAAGGTGCTTATATTTTAGTGACCGCTACTTTTCTTGCCCCAGATGATACGGGGATAGACTGGTTTAGAGTCGGAATGAACGATCAAAATTCCGAGACTTATAGCAGGATTGCTGATGGCGGATTACGGTATAGAGATGGTAGTTATGATAAAGAAACAGGTTTAGCCAAAATCACACTAAAATTTCCGCATTACATGCAAAATGGCTTATATCAGGTAAACTATATAACAATGAATGATATGGGCGAAAATCATTATTCAGTTTACTTTACTGAATCAGATGAGGATGAGAACCCAGTATCAATCTATGTAGATACAAAAACACCCGACACAGAACCACCTGATTTAGCAGTTAACAGGATCAAAGTTGTCGCAACGCCTACGAATCCTGATAATCCCAACGGCGAAACGATTGTTAATATAGATTTTTATGTCAGGGACAATATCAGCGGTTATGAGATAGGTGGTGTCAATATAAGGGATCCTTTAGGGAATATCCATCACAGATGGCATTATCCAGATCAACGCGGTAAAATGTATTTAGATTATGACCCTACAAAATACAGAAAATTCACAAAGCAAATTCTATTGCCTGTGGGTAGTCATCCAGGTATTTGGGGTATCACTAACATACATATTAGAGATAAAGCCGGCAATCTAAAGGATTATGATTTTACCGAGATCGTTAGATTTGAAGTTGATGAGGATGCGCCTGCTGCACCGATTGTCGTAAGAAACGCTTTGCTATCTAATTATCCGAATCCTTTTAACCCTGAAACATGGATTCCTTATCAGTTAGCAAAAGCCTCTAAAGTCAGTATATCCATATATGCCGTAGATGGCAAAATGATTCGGAATTTAGATTTGGGCTATCAGGCAGCCGGTATTTACCAATCTCGTGGCAAAGCTGCATATTGGGATGGTAAAAACGAAATCGGCGAAAAAGTGAGTAGCGGAATTTATTTTTACACGCTTACTGCACAAGAGTTTTCAGCAAGTCGCAAGATGCTAATTTTAAAATAGTAGTCTGTCAACGTTGAAATGAAGGTAAACCGGGCTCGTAGGCGTGCGATTTATCGCACGTCAAGAACGGGCAATGAATTGCCCTACTACGAACCATCCATCAGTTTATAGTAAAGTTTAGAATTAATAGGACACTCTGTGTCGGTTCGGTTAGGAAACCGAACCTACCGGGGGATGAAAGTGTCTTATTATTTTTAGAGGTCACTATAGATGTGACAGACTATCAGTCGGGGCATGCAGTCGAGTTGATTGGAAGGAAGTCATAAACGCAATTATTCAGTTTCCCCACTGGTAGCAACGACAAAAGGAGAACAAAGTGAATAATACCGGACAAAAACGGAATGAACAGTATTGGGCTGCATTTTTTCAGGAATTACCATCGGATCAATTGGGTCTAAAAATACCAAGCATCTATGATTCCCACTATAGAGACTTGCACATGCGGATAACAGGATGCTACATCAGGGTTAGTCAACGCGTTAGACCTGCAGGCATTGCTGCTGCCTTTGTCATGAAAGGATCTGCACAAGACTTTTTTGATTCATTGATAGAACAACAGACAGAGATTGAAAATGAACTGGGTGAAAAATTTTATTGCCACGAGAAGGTACAGGGAGAAAAACAGCTATATGTAGTATTAAAAGGCTGCGATGTTACCGATAAAACAGACTGGTCGGATCAACATCAATGGTTGATCACGAAAGTTGAAAAATTAGTTGAAGTCTTCCGTCCTCGGATTGAAAAATTTATCTGATCATCGAAAAGTTGTTGCTGTCCTGACAGACAACGCCTACTTATTAACGAAGCAGCCCGGAATGCGTTGATAGCCGTTGCGACAGAGGTCCTATCAACCTGACCGAACTGCAAGGTGAAATTAAAGATCAATTTCTCGGAAATTTGGAACCTCTATCGGTTCGCCACCGTTGGCAATAGATTGCTCCGAAACCAACCCCGGCACGGTGAAATCCATCGTCGTATAAACATCAATCGGCGGAGTTGTATCCGTGAGGATACTATCAACAAAATCGCGGACCTTGAAATACTCGCCGAGGTCGCCGGCGTTTTCAGCTTCAGCAGGCGGGTTTTTCCAGCGTTCCGGTAGGCAGTCCTCAAATTGGGAGAGCGGTCTCCACTGTTCGCTTATGCCGAACTCGCTCAACCAGAGTTTCGGTGCCGCGCCGAGTCCACGCGAACCCTCATAACACCCTTCTGTTCCTTGTAAACTGAAATAGGAATTCGCTGGACGGTTCGAGAGCATATCAATCCGAATCTTGATTAACCCGCCACAATCCGTTTTACAGAGCATCATCACGGTATCTTCCATCGCGTGTTCGGGATCGGTGTTGACACCGGTACCGAGGCAACAGACACTCGCGACACGGCTGCCAAACCACTGGAGCACCGGACCGAGGCTATGCGTCGCATAGTTACACCGATTGATACCGACCTGCCAGTAGTAACGCCACGTCGGGTTACCACCGGCATCGTGGTGGAGCGACTTGACGTTGTGGAGGTATTCGCCTTCCCCGAAATAGACCTCCCCGAACATCCCGGATTCTACCATACTACGAATTAGTACATTTGCCTTGGAATAGCACGTATTTTCAGCCATCGTGTATTTGGCAGACGATTTCCGAACGGCTCGAACCAAGTCGTAGCACTCCTCTAAGTTAACAGCGGCAGTCACTTCGCTGATAACGTGTTTTCCGGCTTCTAACGCCGCAATCGACTGCGGTACATGGAGGTTTTCAGGTGTCGCAAGCACAACAAGGTCCACGGCATCCAGCATCGCATCATAATCCGTAAATTTTTGGGGAACCTCAAACCGTTCAGCAACGCTTTCGAGTGTCGCCCCATTGATGTCACAAAACGCTGTTACTTCAGTTTCTGCTATCGCTCTGAAGGGTGTCACATAAGAACTCCCACGATGTGCCCCAACGATTCCGACTCTCAGTTGATTCGCCATGCTATATACCTCTCAGTTCGGTGAAATATTCAGATTTCCGAAACTTGATCTACAAAGGTCTGTAATAATAGCATACCACATTGTGCGAAAATTATCAGCAACGATTCGTGTTCGCTGATCTTCAAATCGCGCCCGATTTTAATTTGAAAGCGTCCGGCAAATCTGCTATACTTAAAATATCCGCCAGTCTACTGTTAGTACCATATCAGACAGGCAGAATTGCAAGCTCCGCTTAGAAAAATACTACGAGAGGCAACTTGAACGCAGCCCTCAGCACGGGTTTGCAAGTTCTATTTAACCTGAAATGAACAAGAAAACGCTTGATCACTTGCTCATCGCGCTCACAGTTTTATTTGATCTCGGTTTCGTCGCCACTGCAATTGTCGTAGCATACTGGGTCCGGTTTGAATCCGGTTGGACCCCTGAAGTACTCGCGTTGCATAAAGGTGGCACCCCGCCGCTTGACGACTATTTCCGACTCATCCCGCTGATGGCAATTATCTGGTTGATGACGTTGAAAGCGTTTAGACTCTATCGTCCAGAAAGCAATGCGTCCGTTTCAGCGTTCTGGATACTCTGCAAAGCGACTGGCATCGCACTGATTGCCACGTTAGCCGCGCTCTTTTTTATTTTTCATCACGATGCTTATTCACGTTGGGTCATGCTGCTCGCCTCCGGTTTCAGTTTCATCTGGTTGTTTTTGGGGAGGCTCGTCCTGCACCGATTCCGTCAAGCGATTCATGCGCAAGGCGTGGGTGTGAGTCGTATCGCACTCATCGGTTATGATGCCCGCGCCGATCAGTTTATTGACACCTTAAAAGCGAAACCGAATAGCGGCTACGCGTTCGTAGGCATAATAGATGGAAGGATGGAAGAGCGGAGGGACGGCAGGAGAGACTTATGGCGCATCGCAACAGTGGAAGAGCGGAAGCGTGGAAAGGTGGAAGGGGCGTATGAAGGCATACTTGAAATCGTGCGAAACTATCGACTCGACACGCTCTTCATTTCGTCGCCGACGGTGTCGAATGAGACTATTCTACAGATTCTCCACGCGTGCGAAGGCGTACCCGTCCAAATCAACCTACTCCCTGAACTCTCCGAATTTATCAAAGGTGGGACAGCTATCACCTTTTTCGACGGTATACCGGTATTACAATTGCAAGAGACACCGATACAGGGTGTCCAGGGCATCGTTAAGCGACTGATAGACATCGTTTTCAGCCTGTTTGCGTTGATCGTGTTAAGTCCACTGATGCTCACAATCGCAATTGCAATCCGACTGACATCACCGGGCAAAGCGATTTTCCGTCAGGAACGGGTCGGCAGAGCCGGAAACCCGTTCAATATCTATAAGTTCCGTTCTATGCGTGCAGATGCGGAGAAGAGCGTCGGGCACATCTGGGCAAAAACCGACGATCCACGACAGACACCGCTCGGTAAGTTTCTCAGACGCTGGAGTTTAGACGAATTGCCCCAATTTTTTAATGTCCTCAAAGGCGATATGAGTCTCGTCGGACCGAGGCCAGAGATGTCGGGTTTGATTGACACGTTCAGTGAATCGATCCCGCACTATCTGGCACGGCAGCGCGTCAAATCGGGGATGACAGGTTGGGCGCAGGTCAACGGTTTGCGAGGCAACACTTCGCTTGAAGAACGGATCTCTTATGACCGGTATTATATCGAAAACTGGTCGCTCGGTTTAGACATCAAAATCATTTTAAAAACGTTATGGGCTATTAAAAAAGGATAGCACTAACAGCTGCCAGAAATATGCCCAGATGCGTTATAGGAGGGATTATGTTTCGGAGTTATGCTTTTTTCTTTTTATGCCTGATAATGTGTTTCATGGCGTGTGGGTGTCAGCGGATTCAGCAAGTGATTGCGCCGGCACCACCTGAAAAGCACGAAGTATCTGACGATGGGAAACGGGTTGTCCCTGTTGGGTTCTATGCGTATTTCGCGCCTGTCAGTTACAGCGCAAACCCGGATCCGGCTTCTGATGGGTTTAACATCCATCTCGGTTATGAGGCAGACCTCTTGACGGCACTTGAAGCCATGGATGGAACGGGTGTCTCTTTCTCCCGAAGCGGTATCGCTGAATGGCCTGGTATCTGGTTGAAGGCTACCGAGCCGGAATATGACCTAATTGGGGGTGGCATCACGATCCTTGACTCTCGGACACAGGACACAACAGGCAAACAGTCTGTTGCCTTTACATCGGGACACATCAAGTTCCGGCAATCGCTCTTGGTACGTTCCGAAGATGCCGATCGACTCTCTAACTATGCTTCACTGACCCGTGATGTCAGGGTCGGCGTGCTTTCGGGGACAACCGGAGAAGTCCGTCTGCTCGAAATTACCGGAATTGTCAACACCGATGGCGTTCTGGTTGAGGGGACGCGTATCGAAACACCCGCTGGCAGCGTTGTCGCTGATGGCACACAGCAGTATAGCATTACCGCGGCCGGTTCTGCTCCGAGTTTAGGCGGTAGACAGACGCTTTATCCGCCTACAGAAAACATGCCTCAGGTGATTTATCTCGGCGACGATGTCGGTGAATCGGCGTTGTTTGAGGCTCTCACTGATGGCAGGATCGACGCAATCGCGAGAGGCGAGATTGGCAACCGTGATGCTGCCGCTGCGACCCACGGTGCCTTCGTTGTTACGGCACTTGATGATCAGGTTGAATACGGGGGCTTTACGCTTGCAGTGGAAGATGTGGCTTTGCGAGTGTCTCTCAATGCGTGGATTGACTATCTCACTGATGGCGGGAATATTGGATACGCCGAATGGTTAGCGGATCCGCAGATATTTCTCAAGCGCGCACAGGCGCGCACAAGTATACAATAGCAGAGATTCTGCGATTATATTTCATGAGTTGGATTGTCGCAAAGTCGCCTTCTAAATCAGAATACTTATAGAGGGTATGGATTTCCGCAGGTGTTCCAAAAAAGTGTTTGACTTTTCGGTGTAAATCGCGTATTCTATTTTTACTAAACTTTGGATATTTTTTAGTGAGATGCCTATTTCGCCCCACTGGGGCTTATACTTTGGGGGAATGGCGTTTCTATGGACATTCTGAAGAAACACCGTTTTTGCTGGGGCGTTTCTTCAGCAAAAACCCCCGCTGGGGCTGCTCTTTAGTGGAGCTGCATTTATTTTTCCCCGAGTTAGGCTTTCTTGGAACATTGCGAAAAAATAGCGGAAAAGCACCGACGCATCGCACAGACTAACAGCCTATGCTACAGAAAGGAGTTCTCATCATTTGCTTGGTTATGGATCGGAAGTCTTCTGTGTTTATAGCAACCACTTTTTTGATGGTCTTTTTGAATCTCGGTGTGCGAGCAGAAGTCCTTGCCGCTCTACCTGCTACCGTCAAAACCGAAGCCGATGCCAAACGGGATGCCCTTGCCGATGTCAATAGATGGAGATGGCTGGCAACCGGGTGCTTACTACATTCGGGGTGCGTGATCGGACTGAGCGCAACTGCCCTCGTCATGACCCAAAGCGATCGCGATACTACCGGAGCTGAGGTGGTTACTCTGTGCATAGGCACTTATCTTGTACCGTGGATGGGTTTCACCCGTATTCATTCACATCAACCGGATCCGCCGCCTTCTCGGTTGCTCGGAAAATCTGCGGAATATGTAGAGGTATACACCTCAACCTACAAATCCAAGAGAAGCGAGATTCAAGTCAAATGGGCAGCTGCGGGATATCTTGGCGGTTGTTTACTCGGTGCAGGTGTTTTGTTAAGATATCTAAGCCGCTATGGGGCTGTAGATGACTAATGAATCAGGACTTACGCAATTTTGACTGTAGTCGGTTCTGTTAGAAGAAAGTTTTCTGTAAACGCAGCGTCCTGATAGCACAAACTGGAAGTTTGTGGTACAAAAGCGAGGCATGCGTAAGTCCTATGAATTAAATTGAATTAAATGTGTCCTGACGTTATCAAATAGAAAATAAAGAAAACGACTCATTCCGAGAGAAAATAAGCGTCAGAAAAATACTATGAAGATAAATTCCAAGTTTTATGTTGCTGGTTTTGTTGCGTTAGCGATGATTTTCAGCATGCCTCTTTCTACTTTCGCGCAACAGAATCCGGTGCGTGGTGAAGCTGATCGGACTGCAGCAGAAAATACTCAGGCTGTCGTTCTTCAGGCGAAAGCTGCTGCGGAACGTGATGTAAACAACGATTTTAATGCGAGTCAATTTCAGTGGTTTACTGGTGGTACTGCCGTTGTCACCGCCTTGAGTTTCGGAGGTGCTTATTTAGGATGCAGGGTGGGCGAAGCATTTGTTACTCCGCCCCGATCAGATTTTTCTTTGCTTTCATATTTAGGGATGCATTCAGAAATAATTGATGGATGCTTAGCGGGGTGGTGTATTGGGTTTATGGGGTCCGTCTATGGCATATATAAACTGGGAGGGGGAGTGCCGGCTGAACGTCTCATCGGGAAATCGCCTAAATATGTTGAAGCTTACACAAAAACCTATAAGCGAAAAATTGGATTGAAGCGAGCAGCAATAGCAGCGTCTGGATCTGCACTCTTATGGGCTTTCCAATTCAGAAACCTATTTTGACTGTAGACTGTTCTGTTAGAAGAAAGTTTTCTGAAAACACAGCGTTTTTGTGTCACAAACTACTTTATTTTTGTCCAATAAGTGCGGGAACCCATATCGTTTTTGATAAGATACAAACCCGCACAATCATTGAGAAAATAACACCTCAAAAGGTCTCAAAGTGCTTCTACACACCTTTGAGGGTAAAAGAAACCAAAACCACGAATTTTTAACCCTTTTTCCAGCACGAAAACTACCTTGAAAAAGTTGGTGCCCAGTTATGATAAGGGTTTCAAAGGTCCGGTGTTGTGATTTGAGACCTTTTAACCGCTCTTGAAAGCAGATAAGGACTGGGATTGCTAACCTTTCATTGATCAACTGGATCCTGATGTATTTGGACAAAAACAAGGAAACTAACAGTTTTGCGGCGTACTTGAAGAAACACCGTTTTTGCTGGGGCGTTTCTTCAGCAAAAACCCCAGATGCGAAGTGCATCGTGGTACATAAAGAGCATCATGCGTAAGTCCTATTCCAGAATCCTATAAAACCACAAAAGAGAGAACCCTGTTTAGACCCTGTTTTCACAACAGCATCCGCATCCTGCCCAGAGACTTCAGGCTCGGTTACCCTCTGTTAAGTATGCCATTAACAACCTAACGTTTCAATATTTAGATTCACGAGAATCTTTGAAATACCGGCGCACAAAGGGCCATGCACCCGCTTTGTAATAGCGATGTCCACCGTCACCGATAAAGAGTTCGCATCTATCGGGCACACCTGCCACCGTATAGATATCCTTTAACCGTTCATAAGCGAATTCAACGTGGTCTATCGGGAAAATCCGGTCATCTCGCCCGGCAACTGCACAGAACGGACGCGGTGCGATTAAGCCTGCGACATCGTACATCTCGCCAAGCCGCATCACCCACGGTACGTAGTTACATTCGCAGTGCCGGATCATGCCGATGCTCCCTTCAAACGTACAGAAATAGCAGCTCGGTACTGCTACCGCGATACGGGTTTCACAGGCAGCGGCGAAAAGCGAGACGGTTCCACCGCCAGAGTTGCCGGTAATCGCGATCCGTTCGGCATCTACCGGTAGGTTCGCTGTTGCCCAATCAATGAGGCGCGACATGTCCCATACACGTTCCCCAATCGGTGTGCGACCCACAAGTATGCTGTGGACCAACTGATGCCGACAGGAGTGCGTATTATTCGCTTCTTTATCCGCATCGGTACGCGTTTCACCGAAAGCGCGCGTCGTTGGTGCAATGGCGATATACCCCTCTTCCACAACCGCCTGCCGTGCGATGTCGCGCTCACCTTCGAGCATGTGCTTTTCGTCTGCCTCTGTATCAGCAATACCGGCGTAGATATGCGGATGGTTATGTCCGTGCGGTGTGAGGATCAACGGAAGTTTGGCTTCGATTGTTTTCGGACGGAGTAGATAGAACGGCAACGGCACCGTAGGCTCTACCCACAGATACCAACTTTCACGGAAGTGATCGTCCATATCCAAGACTTCCAGTTGCTCGGCTTTCGGGACGTAGTCTGCTAAATCGGCTTCCATGTTATCCAAGCCGAGGATTTCCCGAAGTTTCGGACGGAAATTGGCTTGCCATGCGAATAATCCCTCCCGCGTCGTTTCGTGAAATTCATACTGTCTCGGAACAGTGTCATATAGGTTCTTAAAATGTGTTTCAGCGTTATACATTAGGTTCTCCTCCATAGATTCAGTTCGCTTGACAAAATATGCGGCATCGCTATAATATGCATAATCATAGACGACGCTACGATACCTGTCAACCCAAATTTGAAAGGTTTTTTTATGAAAGTATTGATAACCGGTGCGAGCGGTAGGCTCGGTGCATATCTCATCCGAGAATTGGCGGCAGAACACTCACTGGTGCTGATGTCGCGTAGAACGCCGCCCGATGAATTCTCGCATCTGCCCTTTATCCAGGGTGACCTAAACAATTTTGAAGACTGCCAACGCGCCGTTGAAGGCGTGGACGCTATCCAACACCTTGGCGCGCAACCGGGTCCCGTCGATCACCCAGATTTACGGGCGGGTGCCGAAGAGAGAGGTATCCCGTTCGATGCGACCTTCAAAACGAATATGCTCGGCACTTACTACCTCATGCAAGCCGCAATTGAAGCAGGTGTCCAAACCGTTGTGATGTCTGGTAGTAATTGTGCATTGGGACACGGTTTTCGGATTAGCAAAACGCATATTCCGATAGATTACCTGCCGATAGATGAAGAACACCCGTGTTACCCTGAAGACTCCTATAGTTTCTCTAAACGGTGTGGCGAGGATCTCTTGGCGAGTTATACGCGTGCGTACGGTATCCGTACTTATGTTACGCGTCCGGCAGGCATTAGTCCAGAGGAACGACGAAAACAGATGGCGGAAAATGCGAAACCGACAACCGGTTGGACACCGTGGCTATGGTGCTGGGTCGGTAGCGAAGATGTCGCCAGTGCACACCGCCTGATTATGGAAGAAGCGGACACATTACCACCGCACGAGGTCTATTTTTTGAATGCTGATGATACGTCTGCGTTGGAACCTTCTCAAGAACTGGTTGAACGTTTTAAACCTGAGTTCCTTCCGAAAGTGAGAACGCTCAACGGACACCAATCGTTTATCAATTGCGACAAACTCAAAAATGCTGTCGGATGGCGACACGAAACGTCTTGGCGATAATTTTTCTAATTTTGCTTGCGCGCAGTCAAGGCAATTTGGCAAAAATACTTTTTAGTTCGTTCCGCACGCGCCGTTGTTGCGTGCTATGATCTCTGGATTTTGGAGGAATTATTATGAAAACCGCCAGTGACAGAGTAAGAATCGGTGTTGTCGGTGTGGGGAGTATCTCCGTGCGCGGTATCCTTCCGCATCTCACACAGGACGATGTTCAAGATAGATTACAAGTCACCGCTGTCTGTGACCCTGTTCCCGGTCGGGCAGAAGCCGCCTCTGAAAAATTTAATGTTCCGTATGCATACCAAACTTATGAGGCACTTTTAGAAGACGGGCATGTAGATGCTGTTAGTATTGCATCGCCTATCGGTTTGCATTATGAGCAGGGCAAGCTCGCGATTGAACACGGTTTGCACGCGCATTTCAATAAGACGATGACAACGACCGTTGATGAAGCGGATGACCTGATTGAATCGGCGGCGCGTAAAGGCGTAAAATTAGTGGCTTCGCCAGGGCAGATGCTCCGTCCGATCCACCAAGAAATTCGTAGGCTCATTAATGAGGGGGCAATTGGAACGTTGACATGGGCAGCCACCGGATCCTCTTTCGGACGCTACCATGAAAACGAATCGGTTAGACACGGCGACGATATGCTCTCTAATATCAATCCGGCATGGTATTTCCGTAAACCTGGCGGCGGTCCACTCTACGATATGACTGTCTACGGTCTACATACGATGACAGGTATCCTGGGACCCGCGAAACGCGTGACGGCGTTCTCCGGTGTTCGCGTCAAAGAACGCGAGTTCCGAGGCGAGATGCTCCCGTGTGATATGGACGATAACACCTTTATCCTACTCGACTTCGGCAATGCCTTCTTCGGTTTTGTGTACGGTGCCGCCGCAGGACACGCCATCAGAGGCGGATTGGCGATTCACGGAACGGACGGCGCGATTGAAGGCGACATGCTTAACGGGAAACCGATTGATGCACCGAAAAGGGAATTACCGCACGTTGTGGGGCCGCATCGTAACATTCAGGAATCGCACGTCTATGAAGATATTATGCAGCTGGTAGACTGGATCCGTGAAGACAAACCGACGATTGTCACGGCGGAACATGCGCGGCATGTGATAGAGATTTTTGATGCAGGCTATCGGTCCGCGGAGACAGGACAAGCCCAAGACTTGCACACAACGTTTTGATTTCTTTCTTTCTGTTGAAACTCAACAATATAACTGCTACACTTTAACAAATCTGTATCAGGTAACCAGAGTTAAAATATCTCTAACTCCAAAACAAGGTATAGAATTACCGAAAACCTGCGCGTAATGTAATGGAGCGCAGATCAGAGGTCAATAGTTTAAAATATGCCAAAAGCCTTATGTATCGGTGAACTCCTTATTGACTTTGTCTCTACAACGCCTGATGTAACACTTGCAGAGGCTCCGGGATTCGTTAAGGCACCGGGTGGCGCGCCTGCCAATGTCGCTGTCGGTTTAGCCAAACTCGGCATAGATGCTGGGTTTATCGGCAAAGTCGGCGCGGATGCGTTCGGCGATTTCCTCCGTGAAGTGCTTCAAGAGAACAGTGTTGACACCGCCTATCTCATCGCAAGCGAGACCTCCCGGACGACCTTAGCCTTCGTCGCCACACGTTCCGACGGTATGAAGGACATCACCTTTTATCGCCATCCGGGTGCCGATATCCAACTCGCTCCAGATGAAATCGACATCGGCTACGTGCAATCGACAGAACTGTTCCATTACGGTTCTGTCAGCCTCAGCCATTCCCCGAGTCGAGAGGCGACGCTCCATGCCATCCGTTCCGCGAAAGCGGGTGGTGCGCGTCTCTCCTACGATCCGAACCTGCGGTTGATGCTCTGGGATGACGCGAGTAATGCCAAACGATGGATATGGGAGGCAATGCGTTACGCGGATGTCGTCAAAATCTCAGAAGAGGAATGGGAATTTATCACAGGCGATGTAGATTTGAATCGAGGCATTGAACGTATCCTTGGACTCGGTGTGCAGCTGCTCGTTGTTACGTTAGGCGAGCGCGGTTGCTACTACACAAACGGTTATGATGCAGGTTTTTTGGACGGTTTTATCGTTAACGTGGTGGATACGCTCGGTGCAGGCGATGCTTTCGTCGCTGCGATGCTCAGCGAACTGATGCAGCATGGGGACCTTACATCGCTTGAAAAAAACCAGCTCGATGCGGTCATGCGCTATGCAAACGCCGCAGGGGCAATCGCAACCCAGAAGGTCGGTGTCATCCCTTCACTACCGACACCTTCAGAGATTGAAAGTTTCCTACAAAGGAGATAAATTGAAATCATCAATTCTACTTTTTAGCCTATTTTTATGCGCTGTTTTGGGTATCAGTGTCGCATCTTCGGAAGCCGCTACACTGAACATTACTGTGACAGATACGCAAACTGGTAATCGGTTGAACGGCGTTTCCATTACCGTCACACCCGAAACGGGTGATGTTGTTACCGGTGTTAGCGAAACAAGTGGCACACTTGAGATTAGAAATTTAGTTGGAGGGGTTTATACAATTACAGCATCTTCATCAGGTTATACTGAAGCGGTTGTGTCAGATTTTGCCCTCGCTGCCGACGAAACGAAATCTATAGAGATCGCGCTCTCTTCGGATGCGATTCAACTTGAAAAGGTTTCCGTAACGGCATCGCGCCGTCGAGAAAAGGTGCTTGAGGCACCGGCATCTATTGCGCTTGTGGGTGCTTCGGAAATCAGAGACCGCGTCGCACCAAGTGTTACAGAACACTTAAAATCGGTGCGTGCGGTGGATGTCGTGACGGCTGGACTCGGTTCGTCCTATGTTGTCGTTCGCGGTTTCAACAACGTTTTTTCCGGTTCGCTTTTGTCACTCGTTGATAATCGGATTGCGAGTGTCCCCTCGCTGCGCGTTAACAGTTACAGTTTGATCCCGACGATAAATGAGGACATTGAACAGATTGAAGTCGTCTCAGGCCCTGGGGCGGCACTTTACGGACCCAATAGTGCCAACGGTGTCATGCACATCATTACCCGCTCACCCTTCACTTCTCAAGGGACCACTATTAGTCTCGGCGGCGGTGAACGGCGTATATTTGTCGGCTCACTCCGACACGCAGGTGTTGTCAACGAGACGATTGGCTATAAGTTTTCGGGCAATTATTTCCGCGGAAATGATTGGGAAGAAGGACGAGCGAAAGAGGATGTTGAAGGTGCAGGCGGACTCATATTCGATACTTACAGAGCCAGTGGCGAATTTCGCGTCGATTATAGTCTAAACGATGACACAACCGCTATTATTGCCAGTGGTTTCACGCAAGCCACCGGCATTGAACTCACCGGGATTGGGGCAGGCCAAGCCCAAAACTGGACTTATGGTTACCTCCAAGGCCGCTTTATTTACAAAGACCTCTTCGCGCAAGCCTTTTGGAATCGGAGCAATGCTGGCGATACTTATGTCGTGCGGAGCGGCGATCCAACTATTGACAATTCCGATCTGTATGTCGGGCAGATTCAGCACGGCTATCGTTTGGGTGAACGGCAACGCTTTACGTATGGACTGGATGTGTTGCTGACGCGTCCGGATACAGAGGGGACAATCAACGGCATCAATGAAGCCGATGACAACATTAACGAGATCGGTGCCTATTTGCAATCAGAAACCAGGATCTTTCCACAGTTAAAGTTAATAGCTGCGGGGCGGATTGATGACCATAATCAACTTGAAGACTACGTCCTTTCGCCGCGTGTCGCACTCGCCTTCCAGCCCAACGACGATCATAACTTGAGAGTTACCTATAACCGTGCCTTCAATACGCCGCGAACTTCAGACCTATTTCTCGATATTTTGTCGGCAAAAGATGCCTTTCAGTTAGGTGCTAACTTTGAACCGGCGTTAGGTTTCAGTCCGAATATCGACATCCGGGCACAAGGTGTGCGTTCCGAAACAGGGTTTACTTTCAAAAGAGGTGCAGATGGTCGTCCGGAGTTTCGGTCTCCGTTCTCACCGTTAGCGAGTTTACAAATAGAAGCCTACATCCCGCTTGACGATCCCGTCTTTACCAATGTTATGTGGAATGTTGGACGCAGTGCTGTCATGCGCGCGGCACTCCCAGTTTTTCAAGCAGGTTTAACCGCTGCCGGGTTCCAAGAACCCGTTATCGCAGCCCTCTCCGATGGGTTCGACACCCTCATTCCGCAACAGGTAACAGGCGTAAAAAATGTCTTACGCTCGCTGGATCCACAGGTAGGCGATTTTGTTGACGTTGAAGATGTAAACGATGTTAACCCCCTTAAACCGACGATTACACAGACATACGAGATCGGATACAAAGGGATTCTCATGAATAAGTTAGCGTTTTCGGCTGATGTCTATCACTCAAGGATTAACGATTTCGTTGGTCCGTTGGTCGTCGAGACTCCGAATGTGTTCTTGGAGCCGACAACGTTAGCTGCTTCGCTGGGTGAACAAATTACTGTCGCCTTAGCCGACCCTGCAAACGCAGGTCTAAAACAGGCACTGCTGGCGTTTGATGCCCCTACGCAAGGCGGCAACGGTAATGGGTCCCCCGTTGATGAACTGGTAGCGTTGTTCGTCGCAGGCACTGACAACAACGGTGCCGCTTTCATTCCTTTCGGAACGGTGACACCCGAACAGGCGGCAGACCCAAACGCAGTCATGCTGACCTATCGGAACTATGGCGATATTTCGCTCAACGGCTTCGACCTGAGCTTGACCTATTATCTTAATTCGAGTTTAAGTTTCGGTGCAAATTATTCGTTTGTCAGTAAAGACCTCTTTGAAGATGTTGACGGACTCGGCGATATCGCACTCAACGCACCTAAGAACAAGTTTGGGGCAAACGTTCAATACGTTAATAGTGACCTCGGGTTCGGTGTCGGGCTCCGAACGCGTTTTGTGGCAGGTTTCCCTGTGAGGTCAGGTGTGTATGTCGGTGAGATTGAATCGTATTATACGATCGATTTAAACGCTGGCTACCAGATACCCATCGGTCCCAGCCCCCGTCTATCGCTGACAGTCCAAAATCTCTTAGACCGTAGGCATCAGCAGTTTATCGGTTCGCCAGAAATCGGGCGTTTATCAATGGTGCGTCTGACACAAACTTTCTAAGTTCAATAGCGCACGAAATCAACAGTTTCAGGATTTACGAAATCCCCACTGCAGGCGAGGTTTGTAACCTCGCCTATTGCGCTTATTATGTAGAGATTTATGAAAAAACACGTAAGTCCTAACTAAAAGTTTGCGCTACAAAAGAGGAAACTAAATGAATCTGCCCCAAGTTATTATAACATTGACGCGTAGTACAACCTATGGTATACTACTGCCCAGGGCCATTCAATTGTACCTATTTACTTTATATATATGGATACGTCTTCCTCTGTAGGAGCGAGCTGCGCTCGCGATCTTTCCTAAGAACGGGCACATATGTAAAGCAAAACCATGATCCAAATCGTACAATTGAATACCCCTGTACTACTGCCAATCCCCCAAGAAAGGATTCACCTATGGGAATAAAAAAATCACAACTCTACGCGTCGCTCTGGCAAAGCTGCGACCAACTCCGCGGCGGCATGGACGCCTCACAGTATAAAGACTACATCCTGACGCTGCTCTTCATGAAATACGTCTCCGACAAAGCCGCCAGCGACCCCGATTCCGTCATTGAGGTCCCGGAAGGCGGCAGTTTCAACGATATGGTCGCATTACAAGGCGACAAAGAGATCGGCGACAAAATCAACAAAATTATAGCGAAACTCGCCGAGGCGAACGACCTCAAAGGTGTCATCGATCAGGCAGATTTCAACGATGATAGTAAACTCGGTAGAGGTCGCGAAATGCAGATGAAACTCTCCAAGCTCGTCGCTATTTTTAACGACCTCGACTTAAGCGCGAACCGTGCAGAAGGCGATGACCTCTTAGGCGATGCCTATGAATACCTCATGCGGCACTTCGCCACAGAATCCGGAAAAAGCAAGGGACAGTTCTACACACCCGCCGAAGTCTCACGCATCATGGCGCAAGTCATCGGCATCGGTCCAGAGACACGTCAAGACCAAACCATTTACGACCCGACCTGCGGCTCCGGCTCGCTCCTCCTTCGGGCTGCCTACGAGACACCCGAAGGCATCACCGTCAATGGACAGGAGAAAGATAACGCCACCTACGCATTGGCGCGCATGAACATGATTCTCCACGGCAATGAGACCGCAGAACTCTGGCACGGCAATACGTTAACCGATCCATACTTCAAGGATACCGATACGCAACTCAAAACCTTTGACTTTGGTGTCGCCAATCCGCCCTTCTCCGATAAGGCTTGGACAAACGGTCTCGATCCCGAAAACGACCCGTATAGACGTTTTGATGGATACGGAATCCCTCCCGCCAAAAACGGGGATTACGCCTTTCTGCTACATTTCGTCGCATCGCTGAAAAGCACGGGCAAAGGCGCGATTATCCTACCGCACGGGGTCCTCTTCCGAGGGAACAGGGAAGCAGACATCCGCAGAAATCTCATCCAACGCGGCTACATCAAAGGCATTATCGGCTTACCCGCCAATCTCTTCTACGGCACCGGTATCCCCGCCTGTATTCTGGTCATTGACAAAGAGAACGCCCGCGTCCACAAAGGAATCTTTATGATAGACGCCAGCAAAGGATTCCTCAAGGATGGGAATAAAAACCGGCTCCGCGCCCAAGACATCCACAAAATCGTCTCAGTTTTCAATGTGCAGACCGAGGTCCCGCGCTATTCTCGTATGGTGCCAATATCTGAAATCGCCGACCCCGCCAACGACTATAACCTGAATATCCCGCGCTATATTGATACCAGTGAACCCGAAGACTTGCACGACCTTGACGCACACCTCAACGGCGGCATCCCCGATACCGATATTGAAGCACTTGACGACTATTGGCAAGTCTTCCCAACGCTCCGCGACACACTCTTCAAAGCCAACGGTAGACCCGGATACAGCGATCCGCTCGTCGAAACACAACAAATAAAAACGACGATCCTCACACATGGCGAGTTTGCGTCTTACCAACAGCGCGTTGATGCTGTCTTCGCGATGTGGCGCGAAAAACACGAACCGAACCTGCTCAATATTGATGTCGGCACGAGTCCCAGAAACATCGTTACGACGTTATCCGAGGACCTACTCGCCCGTTTCAAAGACCTGCCACTTCTTGACCGATACGACGTGTATCAGAGATTCATGGATTACTGGGACGAAACAATGCAGGACGATGTGTATCTGATTGTTACAGACGGATGGGTAGAGGCATCGAAACCGCGTGATCCAGATCAAGACATTAAGGAAACCCCGGATCTTGTCGTCCAGCGTAAAAAATACAAGATGGACCTGATTCCGCCAAGGTTGATCGTTGCCCACTATTTCGCCGATGAGCAGGACGTTATTGAGATGTTACAAACTAAGCAAGCGACTGCGGAGAGTGAATTGGCGGAATACATTGAGGAACACACCGGCGAGGACGGATTGCTCGCTGAGGCTACTACTGATAAAGGCAATATCACGGCGAGCAGTGTGAAGGAACGTCTCAAAGCGAGTCAAGGTGAGCCAGACAGCAATGAGGAGCGGGAAGTTCTCACGTCTTGTGCACTTCTTATTGATGCCGTGTCGAAAGTGAGCAGAGCCGTAAAGAAGGAGCAGGAGGCATTGGATCAACAGGTACTTGCACACTACGCCACACTCACCGAGGACGAAATCAAGACGCTTGTCGTTGCGGATAAATGGGTCGCCAGTATTCACATAGCGATTGACGGTGAAGTGCAGCGCGTGACGCAAGAGTTGACGGGGCGCGTTCAAGAATTGGAAGAACGCTATGCAGAGCCGTTGCCGGATTTGGCGAGCGAGGTAGACGAGTTTAGCGCGAAGGTAGAGGCGCATTTGCAGAAGATGGGGATTGATTGGGCATGAGTAACGCAAAAACAGATATACAGACCTCACAGAGATTCAGCGGTGAGTGGGAAATGAAGAAACTACAAGATATTTTGGATATTAATCCACAGAATTTTTCAAGCAACACAAATCCAAATTACAAGTTCAACTATATCTCGCTTGAGCAAGTTGATTCCGGCAAATTACTCGGTTATTCTGAAGAGGTTTTTCGAACTGCACCTTCAAGAGCACAACGTATACTTCGGAATGGCGATGTACTAATGTCAACAGTCAGACCAAATCTTATGGCACATCTCTTTTTTCACGACCAAGTGCCGAATGCAGTTTGTTCTACAGGGTTTGCAGTTCTTCGTGCAAAACGCGATCTATCCGTTCCTTATTTTTTATTTTCTCAGTTATTTAGCCAAGGTGTGAACGATCAGATTGCAAAAATCCTTGCAGGATCAAATTACCCAGCTATCAATAGCAGCGACGTGAAATTAATTAAGATCCTTTGTCCGCCTCAGATATCCGAACAACGCGCCATCGCCGAAGCGTTGTCAGATGTGGATGGGTTGCTCAACGCCTTGGAGGCACTCATCGCCAAGAAGCAGGCAATCAAGCAAGCTGCTATGCAGCAACTGCTAACGGGTAAGACGCGCCTGCCCGGGTTTAGTAGGGAATGGGAAAAAACAAAGATTAGCGATTTACTTGCTTATAAACGACCAGATCCTTACATTGTTCAATCTGCAGAATACACGGAACATGGCAATGTACCTGTTTTGACAGCGAATAAGGCTTTTATTCTTGGCTATACAGACGAAGTTTCTGGAATCTGTCATAATTTTCCCGCTATCGTTTTTGATGATTTTACCACAGACAGTAAATATGCGACATTTCCTTTCAAAGTTAAGTCTTCGGCAATCAAACTCTTGTATCCTAAACATGAATGTGTTAGTCTCAAGTATGTATTTGAACGGATGCAGTTGATTGATTTTCCATTGGGTAACCACAAACGATACTACATATCTGAGTATCAAAATCTTGAACTATACGCTCCTGATTATGATGAACAACACGCCATCGCCTCTGTCCTTTCAGACATGGATGGCGAGATTACCGCGTTAGAGCAGCGTCGGGAGAAAACCCACGCCATCAAACAGGGGATGATGCAGCAGCTCCTCACAGGACGGGTGCGGTTGTCTGAATCGCGGACTTGCACGGATGACACGGATGACGCGGATTAGGAAGGCTTGGTGTTTGTCGCGGCTTTTGTTTGAATCGAGATTTTAGGATTTCCAGGATTCGCTGGAGTTCGCAGTTTCTATATAGACGCTGCCTGCTTGCAGATTATCACGTTAATTTTATAGATATAGCACTCCGATGCTTTAAGGACGATATAATAACTATGATTACGTCAAATGTTCTCCAAAGGATTTTTAGAATCAAATATGGGGACCGGATTGGAACATGCTTCACTATTGATGAAGGTAATCAACGATATCTAATTACCGCTAAGCATATAGTCGAAAACATTGTGTATCGCGATACTGTGGAAATTTATTATAATGGTAACTGGGCAAACCTGAAAACTAATCTGATTGGTCATGGTAGCGGAGACACTGATATATCTGTTCTAACAGGTGATTTATCCTTTTCAGTTGACCATCCTTTTCTTGCAAGCATGGCTCATTTATGTTATTCTCAAGACGTTTACTTTCTTGGATTTCCAAATGTAGTCGATATAGATAAATTAGCACCATCAATCCAAAAACTTAACAGAAATTTTCCATTGCCAATTGCAAGACGGGGAATTGTATGTTGGATGAATGAAGATTATATATTGCTGGACGGGCAGGGCAACAAAGGTTTCTCTGGAGGTCCAGTTGTTTTTAAACCGAGCAAGAGCAATTTGTACTCTGTCGCGGGAATTATAGTTAACTACGAACCTGAAATAAAACCTGTATATGAAACCGAATTAGAAGCAAAAATGAATGGAGGAGGAAAAAAACCAGTTGGTTATTATAGAGACAATTCTGGTATCATAACGGCTCATTCGATCAAGCACGTTTTAAATTTAATTGAAAACCCTATTTGAAGGAACTTGGAATAACGGTAAAAGAAGCAAAACTGAGCAAAGACGATTATATACCAGCGAGCATTAGAACTTCTGTGCATTTAGATTTCGATTCCTGCTTGGAATCAGAAGACTAACACAGCACCAAATCAATACTCAATAGTTATGAACCCTATCCGTATTTTCATCAGCAGCGTCCAAACCGAATTCAAACATAAACGTGAGGCACTCCGCGACTATCTACGCGGGGATCCGTTGATGCAGCGATTCTTTGATGTCTTCCTGTTTGAAGATGTTCCCGCATCAGATCGTCCTCCGGATAACCTCTATCTGGACGAGGTTAAGCAGTCAGATGTCTATGTAGGGTTGTTCGGTAACGACTACGGATCGGAGGATTCAGACGGCATATCACCGACAGAGCGAGAATTCGATCAAGCAACTGCGTCCGGCATACACAGGCTGATTTTCATAAAAGGGACAAATAATGACGATAGGCACCCGAAGATGCAGGCACTCATCCGTAAGGCACAAACTGGACTGATTCGGAAACGTTTCAATGATACAGAAGAACTCATAGCAGCACTCTACGCGGCATTAGTTGAATACCTTAGTAGCAAAGACCTCGTCCGTTCTGAACCTTTTGACGCGTCACCTTGCTCAAAAGCATCATTGGACGATCTCAACTCAGAACAGATGGATTGGTTTATCCGCACGGCACGCAATGCAAGAGACTTTCCGTTGACTGAAGGCACCTCCGCTGAGGTATTGCTGGGACATCTGAATCTTTTAAACGGTGGACGACCAACGAACGCGGCAGTGTTAGCATTTGGGAAAGCACCACAGCAGTTTCTGATTTCCTCGGAGGTTAAGTGTGCACATTTCCATGGAACAGAGGTTGCGAAACCGATTCCATCCTATCAGATCTATAAAGGCACTGCGTTTCAACTCGTTGATCAGGCAGTCGATTTTGTGCTTAGCAAGATTGCACTGTCGGTAGGAACACGGGCAGAGAGCACGCAAGCACCTGTTAGTTATGAGATCCCGAAAGAAGTCGTGACCGAAGCCATCGTCAACGCCGTAGCGCATCGCGACTATACCAGTAACGCCAGCGTTCAAGTAATGCTGTTCTCGGATCGGCTTGAGGTCTTGAATCCCGGCAGATTACCATACCCTTTGACACCGGAACAGCTGCGGGACACACATCCATCGGTACCCAACAACCGGTTGCTTGCTCGATCCTTGTACCTCGCCCAATACATTGAAGAGATGGGGACAGGGACATTAGACATGATCCGCCGGTGCAGGGATTCCAACTTACGCGAACCCGAATTCACCGACAGCAGTGGTTTCAAGACAACCATTTGGCGTGCCAAACCTCCAGAACGGATTGAGGTGCAGCCAGAGTCGCTCCCTGGGGACCTTAAATCGAAAGTGCTGAACCTGCTCGCCGGGGGTCCACTGTCAAAATCCGAACTGTCTAAGAGATTAGGATATAAGCAACTCTCCGGTCAATTTAACAAGGTTTTCCGAAACCTTCTTGCCGACGAGATGATTGAATACACGCTACCGGAGAAACCCAGAAGTCGATACCAACAGTACCAGTTGACCGACAAAGGAAGGACCGAACTTACGAATCTAAAATCAGGAAAAGCGGATTAAGATGCAGCCTAAGAGCAGCCTAAGATGCAGCCTAAGATGCAGCCTAAGATGCAGCCAGAGTCTTTCTATCTACACACCTCTCGGTAGGAGGGGAACTCCGATTCCCGACTCTTAAGTCTGATAACTGAAAACCGAACAACCGACAACTACTATGAATACCACCGTTGGCGAAAGAGAAATACGCACACAAGAACGCGTCATAGCGTTTTTCGAGAATACCCTGGGCTATACCTACCTCGGCAATTGGGAACACAGCGGCGAGGAAAACAGCAACATCATCCCCGAGGATCTCGGCGACTGGTTGCGCAGGCAAGACTGCTATAACAACGCTATCATCACCAAAGCACTCGATCAACTCAAACGGAGTGCAGCAATCGGTGGAACCCGAACGCTTTACGAAGCGAACCGTGATGTCTACGAACGACTCCGCTACGGTGTCAACGTCCAACCCGATGTCGGAGAACACCGCGTCACGGTAAAATTGATTGACTGGGAGAACCCGCTCAACAACGACTTCGGCATCGCCGAGGAGGTCACTCTGGAAGGACAGCACACCAAACGTCCCGATCTCGTCTTATACATCAACGGCATCGCCATCGGTGTGCTGGAGCTGAAACGTTCCACGGTTTCCGTTTCCGAAGGCATCCGCCAGAACCTCAACAATCAGAACGAAGGGTTCATTGATTGGTTCTTCACGACGGTGCAGCTGGTGATGGCAGGCAGCGAGAGCCAAGGATTGCGCTACGGCGTGATTAAAACACCAGAGAAATACTGGCTCCGCTGGAAAGAAGCAGAGGCGCATCCAGATGCTGGTGATAATCCGTTGCTCCGAGAACTCAGCCAAGTCTGCAGCAAAGAGCGGTTGCTCGAACTCATACACGACTTTTTGGTGTTCGATGCCGACACTAAGAAAATCTGCCGACACAACCAATTTTTCGGTGTGAAGGCAGCGCAGGGGTCCGTTAAACGCAGAGAGGGCGGGATTATCTGGCATACACAAGGCAGCGGAAAAAGCCTGACCATGGTCTGGTTAGCCAGATGGATACGTGAAGAGATTCATGATGCACGTGTACTAATCATCACCGACAGGATTGAACTTGATGAACAGATTAAGGCAGTTTTCAGCAGAACTGATGATAACGCCTATCACACCAGCAATCGGAACGATCTCCTGGGAGTGCTTCGTGATTCCTCCGAGCGACTCATCTGCTCGCTTATCCACAAATTCAGAGAGTCCGAAGAGACCGACGATTCACATATTGAAGACTTCGCTGACGACCTCCAACGGAATTTGCCGAGAGATTTCCGTGCCAACGGGGAATTCTTCGTCTTTGTTGACGAATGCCACCGCACGCAATCTGGCAAGATGCACAAGGCGATGAAGACAATACTGCCCGATGCAATGCTTATCGGCTTCACAGGAACCCCCCTCCTCAAAAGCGACAAGCAGCGGAGCATCGAAACCTTTGGGCCCTACATCCATACCTATAAATATGACGAGGCGGTTCAAGATGAGGTCGTCTTAGACCTCCGGTATGAGGCGCGCAATATCGACCAGAACATCACTTCACAAGAGGAAATTGACCGATTTTTTGATAGCAGAACCGAAGGGTTAACCGACGCAGCGAAGGCGCAGCTGAAACAACGCTGGGGAACGCTCCTAAATGTTGAGAGTTCAGAGGATCGGTTAACAAAGATTGTCGCTGATATTGTCTTAGACATGGGAACGCGCGATCGCTTGAAAAGCGGAAGTGGGAACGCCATGCTTGTCGCCAATAGTATCTATTCTGCGTGTCGGTTTTATGATCTGTTTCAGGAAACGATCTTAAAAGGTAAGTGTGCCGTCGTAACGTCCTACAGACCTACGGTCTCTTCCATCGCGACGGAAGAAACCGGTGAAGGTCTTACCGACAGACAGCAAGAATACAACACCTATCGAAGCATGCTCGCCGCGCATTTTGATGAACCCGAAGCCACTGCCATGCATAAAGGCGACCCGTTTGAACAAGAGGTAAAGAAAAATTTCATTGAATCACCTGAGAAAATGAAACTCCTCATCGTCGTAGACAAGCTCCTCACCGGCTTTGATGCCCCACCAGCGACCTATCTCTATATTGACAAGAACATGCAGGACCACGGGCTGTTTCAAGCGATTTGCCGCGTCAATCGTCTCGACACCGACGACAAAGAATACGGATACATTGTTGATTACAAAGACCTGTTTCGGTCGTTGGAGCAGGCAATTACCGATTACACCGGCGAAGCGTTTGAAAACTACGAGACCGAGGATGTCGCCGGCTTATTGAAAGATAGGCTTGAAAAAGGGAAGGAACGGTTAGACGATGCCCGCGAGAAAATTAAAACGTTGTGCGAACCCGTTGCCCCGCCGCACGACACCGCCGACTATATCTGTTTTTTCTGCGGGGATGTGAGTGGGGATATCAGCCAGCTGAAAACCAATGAACAGAAGCGTATAAACCTCTATAAACTCACAGCCGCATTCGTGCGTGCTTATGCGAATCTTGCCAACGAGATGCGCGAAGCCGGTTACAGTGACGACGAGGCACGAGAGATTAAAGCCGAGGTGACGCACTATGAAAACGTCCGTCAGGAAATCAAATTGGCGAGCGGTGATTACATCGACCTGACAGTGTACGAGCCTGATATGCGCCATCTATTGGATACATACATTCGGGCTGAGGAGAGCGAGACACTCTCAACATTTGACGATACGCCTCTCGTTGAGTTGATCGTTGAGAACAGTGCCGCAGCAATTGAAATGCTCCCTGAAGGTATACGTAGCGATGAAGCCGCAATCTCGGCAACAATAGAAAACAACATCCGGCGGCTCATTGTTGACAGGTCAGAGATCAATCCGATGTACTACGAAAGGATGTCGGAATTACTTGATGCAGTGATTCAGCAACAGAGAGATGGAGCACTGAATTATCAGGAATACCTATCCGAGATTACCAACCTAAGTGGGTCGATGATTCATCAGGAAACACAGCCTTACTATCCTATGAGCATCAACACCGGCGCATTACGGGCACTTTTCGATAATTTAGGAGACATTCCCGAAGATCGCAGAGAGGCGGGAGCGATTGCACTCGATCGTGCGGTCCGTGAAGCCAGAACAGACGATTGGAGAGGACACATATTCAGGGAACGGCGGATCCGCAATGCAATTGCGAGGGTCATCTCAGATGAATTGGGTGATTCTGGTGTTGACGTTGATGCTATCTTTGAACTCGTAAAGAATCAAGATGACTACTAAAGTTAACAGCTATCATATTGAGGTCGGTGGGCTGTCCGTAGAGGTTGTCCGTAAGGACATCAAAAACTTCTATATCGGTGTTCATCCACCCAAGGGGCGGATCCGCGTGTCTGCACCTCTGCGACTTGATGATGACGCTATTCGGATGGCAGTGATCTCACGGTTGGGTTGGATTCGGCGGCAACAAGCAACGTTTGCAGGGCAGGAGAGGCAGTCCCAACGCGAATTTGTGACTGGCGAAAGTCACTATTTTGAGGGTAAACGTTATCGGCTTGATGTAATCGAGCGCGACTGCCCGCCAAGGGTCTGGCTACGCAATAACACAAGAATCGGATTGTCTGTCCGTCCCGGATCCGATCGGGAGACACGGGAGGCAGTCGTGCATCGTTGGTATCGCCAGCATCTTCGGACGGAGCTGCCGCCACTCCTTGAGAAATGGGAAGCGAAGTTAGATGTCTCCGTCAATGAGGTACGGATTAAGAAGATGAAAACGCTCTGGGGTTCCTGCAACGTTGAAGCGAAACGTATCTGGATTAACCTTGAGTTAGCAAAGAAGCCGAATTCGTGTCTCGTGTATATCTTGGTGCATGAGATGGTACATCTTCTGGAGCGTAATCACAACGATCGGTTTCGTGAACTGATGGACAAGTTTCTACCGCAATGGCGCACCTATAGGGACCAACTCAACCGCGCCCCACTTGCATACGAAGATTGGGGATATTAAAGGTGGGGTCTATCACGAGACACGGCGCGCTTTTACGGCGTACATGGGCCAGGAGAAATAGAAGTCGTCCCCCGACGGAGCGACTGTGTAGTGTTGTTTTGCGTCTTCAGGTGAGAGTTGCGCGAACGCATTACGGATTTCTTGTACCACCTCGGGCGGGTTTTGCTCGGGACGGACCCACCACCAAAACGACATCTGTGCATTTCGGACGTGTGCTGTCTGTTCAACCGAGAATCCTACATCCTGAATCATCACATCCCACTCGGATGGCGGGCGTCCATAGACATGCGAATTGTCCCGGAGCTTCTCAACACGGTTCTGCCACGCTATCAACGCCTTTGATTCAGGCGAAACAGAGTCCACGAGACAAAAAAGTCCGTCTGTTCGTAGTACCCGATGGACTTCGCTGAGAAATTTTGGGACATCTTGGAAGTGATGCGGTGCAAGCCGACACGTCACTAAATCTAAGGAGGCATCGGCAAACGGGAGCGACTCCGCAGCGGCGACGGAAAAGGTGATGTTATCTATTGCTTGTTCTGCTGCTAACGCTGCTGCTTTTGAGACCATCTCCGCCGTTAGATCGGTGGCGACGACATGCGCAACCTTCGGTGCGAGTGCAAACGCCGTGAAACCTGTGCCTGTCGCGATGTCCAACGTCTGCTCTGTCCCTATCGGTGCCGCAAAGTCGAGGATCACATTTAAAGTGTCGCCTGTCGCGTGTGCGATGCTCTGTGCGTAATAGTCTGCGTGTTGGCTGAACTGTTCTCGGACCGCGCTGTGTATAGATTTCATGTCTTGGTTCTCGGTTTTCAGTTATCAGGAGTAGGGTTGTTAGTCATCAGCTATCTTCTTGTGGTCGTCCGTTTTATTATCCGAACTACAATGCGGCTCTTAACTGAAAACTGACGACTGAAAGGTTTTTCGCAGAAAAACCGTACTGACAACTAATTAAAAACGATGACCCCGCGTGCATTTTCACCGGCTTCCATATCGGCGAACGCTTCGTTAATCTGCTCAAGCCGATAGTGCCGTGTAATCAGTTCGTCTAACTTCAACTTGCCATCTGCATGTAGCTGCAACAGTTTCGGCATGTCCACGCGCGGGTGGCACGAACCGTAAAACGAACCGATCAGTTGCCGCTCCGTAGAGACAAGGTGTTGCGCTGGGATACTAACATCCATCTCGTGGTGTGCCATGCCGACAATAACAGCCGCGCCAGCCGCCCGCACCATACGATAGGCTTGCACAATCGTCTTCGGGTTTCCGATCACCTCAAAGGCATAGTCTACACCAAGGCCGTCGGTCAATTCACGAACCGCTTCAACGGGGTCACACGTCGAAGCGTTGACGACATCCGTCGCGCCAAAACTTTTCGCGAAGTCGAGTTTCTTTTCGGCGATATCAACGGCGATAATCTGTTCCGCTTGTGCGAGTACGGCACCTTGGATAGCGTTCAGACCGACACCGCCTGTCCCGATAACCGCCACGGAACTACCGGGTTCCACTTTCGCTGTGTTCAGTACCGCCCCGACACCGGTTGTTACACCGCATCCGACGAGTGCCGCTTTTTCCAACGCGTAATCTTTATCAATCTTCACAAGGTTTTGTTGTGGCACCACCATGTATTCCGACATCGTCGCAATCCGTGCCATCTGAAGGATACCGTCGCCCGCGCTGTTACGCAAACGATAGGTCCCGTCTAACTGAAACCCGCGCGGGATGTCGTAACTTTCGCAGAGACAGACTTTTTCCATCTGACACATACGACACCGCCCGCAATAGCTGACGAAAGACAAAATCACATGGTCGCCGGGCTGAAAATCAGTTACATCCGCACCAACCCGTTCAATGACCCCCGCACCTTCGTGTCCGAGCGCGACAGCAGCATCATAATAGATAGCACCCGTAACGACCGACAGATCGGAATGGCAAACCCCGCTTGCGGCAGTCCGTACGAGGACTTCGTTCGCCTGCGGTTCATCCAATTCAAGCTCCTCAACGACGACCGGCTGGTTGTGTTCATACATAACAGCAGCACGCGTTTTCATACGTTTTTCCTCCAGAGTCTTCCCTCAACGATAAACAGTATAAATTGCCGGAGTGTTCAAAGTTTTCCTTCTTTTTTCAACTCGGCTCGAATTTCTTGATACGGGCGAGACTCGGTTTCGACTTTAACCGCGGCATCCATCTCTAAAATGTCCTCTAAATCTTCAAGGTGTTCTATGAGAAGGCGATACTCCTTCATTGACAAAACGACTGCGGTTTTCCGCCCCTTGTCATTGACAACATATTTGGGTTTAATGTTGAGCATAATGTTCTCCGAACAGGCAGCGTAGGTGTAGTTTCGCCTACAGTAAAGATTCCAGATAACTTCTCGCTTTACGCATCGATTCGATCGGATCGGATTGACCTTCGTATACAATTGAGAGACAGCCGTTATAGCCGACACCTCGCAGGATTTCCAAAACGCGTGGGTAATCCAGCCATTCCTCGACACCGCTATCTATTTCATAAAACTTGGTGCGGACGTAGACAGCGTGCGGTGCCGTCTGCTCAATGCTTGCGTAACAGTCGTAATCTGGGTGTGAAGCCCCGCGATGCCCACTGGCACCGGGGGATCCGGCATACTGTCCGGTATCCAAGATGTGTGTGAAATAGGGATGATCTGTTCCGTTCAAGGCGCGTAGCACTGCGTCGCCGTCGCGTGTAACGTTGTTGTGATTATGGTTCTGAAGTCCAACGAGAATCCCGGAGTCATGCCCGTACGCAGCGACTTCCTTGAAGGCTTCAATCATTGGGGGCCACAAAGTCTCCTCATCCTCACAATCTTCAGGAACATAGGCAGCGAAAACGCGGACGAGTGGACAGCTCATAAAAGCCGCGATATCGATCCACTGCTTGATGAGTGCGATTTGTTCGGGGTGTTCAGCAACCGGTCTGCCGAAGTTGTTGCTGACACCGATGTACCCCAATGGCAAACCTTTTCGCATGAGGTCCATTTTCAGATCGCGTAAGTAATCCGCGTCAGTGGACTCAAAGGCACTTGAATGCAATTCAATAACGTCAAAACCGAGGTCGTAGACGATTTGTGCGAATGCAGTAGCGGTTGTTCCTCTCACATTCAGAGACATCGTCCCTAATTTCATCATAACAGTGACTCCTTTTTACCTGAATTAGGACTTAGGCAAACCGCGCCGCTTATGTAGCACCGGATAAAAAAAGCGTCCATCCACCGCTAATCAACTGAGGCTTGATCGTCCTGCTCTTCAAGCGTTACGCGTATCTGTTGATTCAATGCCATCAGGAATTTTTGAAAGAGTTGCTGAAGGTTATGGAGTTCATGCTGGTCTGCCTCAAGGTTTTGGATGCGCGAATCGAGGCTTTCCAATCGCGTGAGACGATCCAGGATCTCTTGAATGAGGTCTTGTGTTGCACTAAAGTCTCGATACTCATTTTCGAGTCGTTCAATCCTATCGGTTGCCAACGCGAGTTCTCTTTTTGTCTCTCTCAATTCCTGTTGTAGGTTTTGCGTAAAAGCGATTAATTTCTCAAGCGTGTTTGTGGTTTTATACCCTTCCCGTTTTACACCGTTATTGGTATTGGCTTCTATTCCGGGTAGTAAGTTCCTTTGAGATGGCTGCGCGGTATCGATTTCGGATGCCTCGTCCTCCGCTGTGTCAGTTGTGTCAATATCCGAATTGGGAAAAATACCGATCAACTTAATCTCATAAGAAAACAGTTTATAGGATTCTTTCCGCTGCGTGTATGTAACCTGTACCCGAAGTTCTTCATCAACTTTCAGAGCCGTGATACGCCCGTGTATATTTCGTATCACGATTTCGTTGTAACCGAACGACTCATTTTTCCTCGGATTCAACTGTCGAAGGTAACGATAGAGTTCCAATCCATCTTTACTCTCACGTTCTAAACCTTCAGTTGTCAGGACCCCGATCAATTCTGGGTTATCTGGGTCTGAGGGAACATTACTTTCAGGCATCACGATGTCCAAGGGCACCTCGCCATGAATGGACCTCATCCCGATAATCCAATCCGTGGGTGATGTTTTACTACAATATGCGATGAAGTTGTAATTGATTGCCATAACCTTTATTCTCACGAATATATTTCAGTTTTAACGCTATAGTTGAAAAACGGGTTCCATGTGTGCCCACCATTCGCCTGGTTGTGCTTCGGCGACCGGTTCCTGAAAAGTGCGCATCAATTCGTCCCAAGCTTTGCACTTCGGATTTACTTCAAGGTAGCGCGGGAAGTCTCGTTCTATGTCAAATGTATCAATTGTTTCCATAGCCATAAACAGACGGTGCCCGATTAGATAGATGTTCATCTTCGTTATACCGACAGATTTCAGGGCATCAACGACCTCTGGCCAGGCATCGCGGTGATAGGCTTTATATTCTTCAATAACGGACGGATCGTCCTTTAAATTTAGTGTTAAACCGTAGTGTTTCATCTGAACTTTTCCAATGCTTTTCGGATTATCTGAGTGTGGTCAAACGCGAGTTCCGGCAAATCCGTACTTGAGAACCATGCCGTTTCTGACGCGTCTGAACCGGCTTCAATGTTTAATAGCGACTTTTCAGTGAACCAAGCGAAATCCGATTTACCTTATATTTTCAATTAAAAGGTAAAGTTATCACACCTAAAATCTTGTAAGTAGCAACTTAGGTTAAAGGATACCAGATTTTAACATTTTCGTCAACATTTTCTTTCCTTGCAGTCAATAGGTAGATAATGATATAATAATTTCTATTACGGACTTGTGTGCAACCCCTTAGCGATTATTATAGTGAAACCTAAAAATAAAGAGACACTTTCCTCCCCCGGTAGGTTCGGTTTTTGCGGCGTACACGCCCAGATGCGAAGTGCATCGCGGTGTACTCACCCAAATGTGATCTGCATTCCAACCGAACCTATGCAAAGTGTTCCATTAATTCTAAACTTTACTATAAGATACGGAAGATATCGAACATGAAAGTCCTCTCGAAGAAAAACATTCCAAATGCGCTTTTTCTGTCTATTGCGGTTCATGTGCTTCTGTTGTTCATACTCGGTGCCTTGTATCGGCAGCAATTCGATCTGCAATATAAACCGGTGACGGAGTTTGACATTGTCAAGGTTCGTTCCAGGAGTTCCCTGCGTCCGTTGAAAAGACCGGCGCATCTTCCGGTCCAACCTTTGCTATCCACCGAGGACACACAACAGATAGAAACACCGAAGATTGAACCGACACTGCTTAAACCGCCCATAGCAGCCACCTCTTATCAAGATACAACGGTCGAATTGCAAACACCTGAACCGACATCGCCCCTCTATTCAGAAGGGCGGGTCTCCGAGAGAGGCATACGCCAGTCTGGCCCCGTGGGTGGCTCGAGCATCGGTGGCGTAGGAACGGTAGGGACACGGAGATCACGGACAGGGAAACTTGGCGGTGCCATAGGCGGTGTCCTAAACGGAACCGGTAGCGCGCCGCCGTCGGATCTTAGAGCACTGACACTCCCCGATCTCGCGTTGACGAAGGTCGGTAAACACATTGTCGCAAACCGCAGCACCGATCTCGTTGATATCGTCTTCGTTGTTGACGGTAGCGGTAGTATGAAAAACGATGTTGATGCAGTCAGAGAACACCTTAACAATATGACAGACCTCTTTGATAGGGCCGGAATAGATTTCACGATCGGAGTCGTCGCTTTCCGTAGTGGCACTGGGTACGGTCTCCTCGGATTGGATTTTGAAGTCATCCCACAGACGCGTTCTATTTCACAGATCAAAAAAGTTCTGGCGCAACTGAGGTTCCGAGGTGATGAAAAAGGATTGGACGCGCTTATTCGTGCAGCGGATGAGGTTGTATTTCGACGCGGTGCTGAAATCCATTTCATCTTCGTCACAGACGAGTATGTAAGTGGTGCTTACTCCTCTATAGATGTCATGATGAAGATGAAGACTGCCAAAATCAAGGTAGATGTTATCGGACGCGATGAACCGTTCCAGAAATTTATAGCCAAAAGCACTGGTGGCTTATGGTTACCGATTTCAAGCCTCGCGCTCCAATAAAACAAAATAATGGAAAATAGAAGCAAACACTACGCCCTCGGTCTGACGTGCCTTTTTCTTGCAATCGGAGCGTTTACAGCAAGCCATCATGAGATGTGGCGCGATGAAATCCAAGCGTGGCTCCTCGCACGGGACAGCACCTCCGTCTTTAATCTCTTCGCAAACCTCAAATATGAGGGACATCCAGGGTTATGGCACCTCTGTTTGATGCCGCTCAGCCGTATAACAGATTCGCCTGTTATTATGCAGATGTTCCATCTGCTGATTACCAGTGCAACCGTCTATCTTTTCGTCCGATACGCACCTTTCAACTGGTTCCAGAAACTCCTCTTCTGCTTCGGATATTTCGTCATCTATGAATACGCGATTGTTGCCCGAAACTATGCCCTTGGGATGCTGCTGATAACCGTCTTTTGTGTGCTTTTCAGGGAACGTTACAAACGATTTATCTGGATCGGTTGTGTGTTGTTTCTCCTTGCGCATACGAGTGTCCATGCACTCATCGTTACCATAGCGATCGGAGGCGCGCTCTGTTGCGAATATGTCTTTGGCAGCCGGTTCTCTCAACCGCTAAACCGAGAAATCGCGGCTGTCGAAGATAAAAGACCGATCTGGATCGGGTTCGCACTCATCGGTATCGGTATTACGACAGCAGTGTTGCAGCTCAACCCGCCGCCAGATACAGGGTTTGCCGTCGCATGGCACTTTAACTATGATCCGAAACGGGTCAACAATATCGTCAAATTGATTTCACGCGCGTATCTTCCAATCCCGAAGACAACACTCCATTTTTGGGGTTCAAACCTCTTAACAACCTATCCACTGTTCCAAGCCATCCAAATCCCGCTCTGCTGTTTTTTCATTCTTTTCAGTGTCTTGTTGTTTATTAAGCGACCCACTGCTCTGCTCATTTACCTCACCGGTACGTTTGGACTTCTGACGTTTTTCTACATAAAATATCAGGGTAGCATCCGACATCACGGGTTCCTTTTCCTAACGTTTCTGATGTGCTGTTGGATTTACCGAGACTCGCCGGTCCTAAATTTCGGTAAGGAGGAGCAAGGCGAGACGGATACGGTTGTGAGTCGGGTTTTAAATGTGGGGGGAACAGTAATCTTGACGCTGCTCCTTATCTGTCACGTTATCGGTGGTATTATCGCCGTCAGAATGGAACATCGCCATATTTTTTCTTACGGTAAACTGACAGCCGAATACATCAAGTCGCAAGGCATGCAGGATCATCTAATAGTTGCTGACAAGGCTCCCGCTGCGAGTACCGTCGTTGGCTATCTACCGAAACGACAGGTTTACTATCTAAGCGGAAGCCGCCTCGGTTCTTTTGTGAGGTGGGACAAGGCGCGTACGCACAATGTTACCAATCAACTCGTTATTGAAGCGGCGCGAAAACTCAGTCGCGAGCATTCTCAACCGGTGCTGATTATCTTGAATCGTGCGATAGGTGCTAAATTGCGTGCAGAACACAATCTCTCCTTTTTAGTCAAATTTACCGGTTCTGTCATCGGGAGCGAAGGTTTTCACCTGTATCTAATGCCTGATGGCACAGGGTGATTTAGTTTTAAGAAATTCGTGGATTTTATGCTTTTTGTTAAAAATCCGGTGCGGTTAGAAACACGCACCTACCGTGCCTGGGGGTCCAAAATTGGAGGAAAAAACCGAGAACTAAATCACCCTGCCTGATGGCTAACTTCATCTTGCTATTTTACTCCGTTTATGCTATCCTCTACTAAACTTTGGACAATTTTAAGGACGGTACACATATCGCCCCGCTGGGGCTTAGACCTTGGGGGTCCTGATGTTTCTATAAACATTCCGCCCCGCTGGGGCTGCCGTTTGATATATCTAAGTTTATTTTTCTCTGAGTTGCGTTTGTGTCAGGAACTCTCAGAAAAATCAAAGACGCTTGAAAACCGGATATGAACCTGACGGAGATTGTCCAAACTATAGTATCCTCTAATACAACCTTCAAAAAAGGAGAAATGCTAATGTATCGTGTCGGTATTATCGGGTTAGGCAGTATCGCCGCCCGCTATTCAACACCTGATGACGCTTATCCGTATTGCCACGCAGGTGGTATCCGTTTCTGTGAGACAACCGAACTCGTCGCAGTTGCAGATATGTCCGTAGAACGACAAGAAGAATTCCAGCAGACATGGGGACCTGGCTTTCCAGATGACTCCATCAACTACTATGAAACAGATGTCCAGATGCTCGACAGCGAAGATTTGGACATCGTCGCTGTCTGCGTCCGTGGCCCGCACCATTTCGCTGTGATGCAGAACGTCTTGAAGGCAGACATTAAAGCCATCTTCCTCGAAAAACCTGCCGGCTGTTCGCTCGAAGAGGTTGACGCGATGACCGCCGGTGCCGATGCAAAAGGGATTCCGATTGTTGTAGATTATACGCGACACTGGGGGCCGCATCTGATTCGCCTGCAATCGCTGATCAAAGACGGTCTCATCGGTGAGGTGCAAACCGTCATCGGTTATTGCGGCGGTGGCGTTCTCTCTTTTTCGATCCATACAACGGACATGATCTGCCAGTTTGCTGGCTACGATCCGGCTGCCGTAACCGGTTTCGTCTCCGGTGGTGGCGATGTGCCGGAGCCTTATGAACCTGAACCCGCAATCGTTGGTTCGACTATCCAATTTGAAAGCGGTGTTATGGGATTCCATGTTGGGAACCACGGCACGCGCGGCGGATTCTCGGTCGATATTCTCGGCAGTGAAGGCAGTGTGCAGACGGGATTTTATAGCGGTGCCACTGTCCATAGCGGCGGAAAATTGATCAATAATGATACGCTTGCGTTACCCGAAAACGCCAGTCCGTTCAAAGTGGCATACAAACAGATTACCGACTACTTAGATGGCGGTCCGCTGCCCCATTGTGCCCGTGACGATTATACCGCTGTCAACGAAATCGGGTTCGCAACAATCGAGAGCGGCATCACCGGAGAGACGATACAACTCCCTTGTCAGAACCGGACACGGCTTATCTTCGCGAACGGCTAATACGAGGCGAGTATGGCACCTTTACGTAAACTCGATGCGTTCTCGCGGTTCTTTATGAAACTTTATCGCGGTAAGCACTATGAGGTAACTCCGCACACACCGTTGCGTTTACCGTTAAACAGATGTCGCGTCGCGCTGATTACAACCGCCGGTTTTTTTCTTGATGGACAGCCACCCTTTGAAGGCGGGGACTGTTCGTACCGCGAGATTCCGAATGGCATACAGACGCAAGCACTCATCAACGGGCACAAGAGCGCGGCTTACGATGAACGTGGTCTCGAAACGGATCCGAACCTCGCGTTTCCGATCGATAGATTCAAAGAACTGGAGACCGAAGGCAAAATCGGATCGCTAAACCATAGACACTTCAGTTTCATGGGATCCATCACGAAACCGGACGCGCTTATCACACAATCCGCCCCTGAGGTCGGACAGATACTTAAAACAGATGGCGTAGATGTGGCTTTCCTAACGCCTGTCTGACCGATGTGTAATCAGTCCGTCGGATTGATACAACGTGCTGTTGAAGCATCGGGGATTTCTACGGTTTCAATTACACTTATAGAAGATATTACGAAGAAGGTGAAACCGCCGCGCGCTTTATCGGTGCCGTACGGTTTCGGCCATCCGCTCGGTGAACCGAACAACCCAGAGTTACAACACGCCATCATCGCTGAGGCACTTGTCCTCTTAGCGGACGAAACTCCGCTGCCTATCCTTAAAAGTAGTAGACAACACGATCTGTTAACCTAACTTGCTACCTATCTGATTTTAGACGGACGAACACCATTTTTCAGTGAAAAGCGGTCATTTTTGCGAAAAAACTTGGCGTGTTCCTACCATTTTCGGTCTGAAGAGGCACAGGCTAACGGTCTCCTATGCTACAAAGTGGCAACTTGGGTTATGTTAGCAGATAGCAATTCAAGTCCAAACCGTATTGCTTAACCGCAAGGAAAAATTAAAAAATGGAAAAAATCAGAGTCGGTATTATTGGATGTGGTGGCATCTTCAGAGGTCTCCACGCGCCGTATTATCAAGAATCATCACGCCGTGCTGACATCGTCGCGGTTGCAGACATCAACGCAGCCGCTGCAAACGAACAAGCAGACCGATTCGGTGCGGATGCCTATACAGACTATCGCGCGCTCCTCGACAGATCAGATATAGACGCAGTTGATGTGTGTGTCCATCCGCGTCCACACCTCGAAATCACCCGTGCTGCTGCCGACGCTGGTAAACACATCTTAATGGAAAAACCGATGTGTTGTAACGTCGCCGAGGGCGATGCGATGGTCGCTGCCGCCGAAAACGCGGGTGTCCTGCTGATGGTCGCCTATATGATGCGGTTCGATCCGGGACATATAAAACTGAAATCGCTATTAGACGACGGCACCCTCGGCACCCTGCAGATGGCGTATTCCAATCAGGTCGGTTATTTTTCCCCGGAACGGCATCCGTGGCTCTTTGTGAAAGCGGAATCCGGGGGTATGTTGGTAGAGCAGGCGATTCACCATCTGGATATCTGGTTGTGGCTCTACGGTCCCGCTTCCACTGTCTACGGGTTCACGAGTCATGTCCCGCTCGGTGGCACTTATCCATCTGCTGACGAAGCCGTAGAAAATAACGCCGTGCTGACCGTGCATTTCAAAAACGGCGGTGTCGGTATGATGATGAAAAGCTGGGCGGCTGAAGTCGGTCATAGTGGTAACGGTCTCGTTACGAGTAACGGTTCTGCGACGTTGACACGGCACGGACTCCGTTGGAAAACCCACGACATGGCATCGGCGGAAGAGTTCACCGAACCGGTACCGGATGATGATACGTATCGCAATGTCCCTGAAGCACAGCGTCAACAACGATATTGGGGGATGGCAGCGAAAGGTGCAAGTATTGACCATTGGCTGCAGTGCATCGCCGGTGAAGCGGAACCGACGACGCATGGACGCATCGGCAGAGATGGTATTGAACTGGCAGAGGCGACGTATCGTTCCTCACAAATCGGCGCACCGATTTCGCTACCGCTATAAATATTGATCCGCTTTGCGCTTTTAAGCGAATTTAAAAGGAGAAAAATGACACTCCGCAAACCGACTTCTATGGCTAATTTTCCTGTAGAATTGGTACGTATCTCATTTTAATTGACCGCTCTCCGCCCTAAAGGACGGAGATTCTTCTCTGTCCAAGATATTAGGGTTTAGCGCGACTGCCATCTGCAGTTTCTCGCTATGGAGCCATCTCCAACCACTTGGCGTTGGTTCTCCGATCAAGTCGGAGCAAC
>JAJDXV010000038.1 GCA_022823085.1 Candidatus Poribacteria bacterium | reverse complement strand
GTCTCGAGGCGTCTGGTGTGTTGATGAAGTGGCATCGGTCTTAACACATCAAGTGCAGACGGCTTACCCGAAAGGGGTTTACGCCTATGATGAAAGCCATGTGATTACGGATGGCAAGCACCAAATCGGGACGCATTTCTTTAGAAATACGCGGTATCAAAAACGCAACAAGAATCAATCGAAGTTTCATCACGGACACGAGTTCGGTGCGATCGGTTGGTTAGCAGAAACCCCCGAAGGCGTGCGTCTGTTTCCGTTAGCGGCACGGATGCAGAAGTCCATCGCGAAGTCGTCAAGCAGCTACTCGCGAAACTGCAGGAGAGTGAGCGCACAGTCATCACACTCTATTACCTCGGCGAAATGACTTACGAGGAGATCAGCAATTTTTTAGGTGTATCGGTCAATTCGATTAAGAATCGGCTCTACCGCGCGCGACAGCGCCTACAGAAAGAGGAACCGCTGATTCGAGAGGTCTTAGAGAATTTCCAAATCACACCGAATCTCACAGCGCACATTATGCGCGAGGTTTCGCATATAAAACCGATGGTGCCGTCTAATGGTAAACCGCTCGTACCGTGGGCAGCCGCCGCTTCCACAATTGTGGCGATGTTGCTAATGCTCGGCATCGGAAACCAGCAATATGCAATCCGTTTCCAGCAGCCTTACAGCCTTGATGCCACATCGGAGATGACAGTTGAACTCATTGACACACCCCTTGTACGACACCGTACCACAAAACCCGATACGCGGACGCAGATACAAAGTACGAACGCGTCAGATAGAAACAACACATCTAAACAGTCATCCAATAACATCGCAGCACGCGTTGCCGAAGCACACGCAGACGAAGCGATCGTAGATTATACGCAATGGGAACTACCGAAGGAAGCGAAAGTACGGCTCGGAAAGGGCAACATTAATAGGATCCGATTTTCGCCGGATGGCAACGAACTTGCTTCGGATTGTGGGACCTTCAAACCGGCACGCAACGCGCGACCCTTGTAGGACATACGTGGTTCGTCGAAACCATTACTTTCTCCTCAGATAGCGGTCTCCTCGCCAGTGGAGACAGGACAGGCGCAATTTATGTGTGGGATACAGCGTCGGGGCATCGAAAGAAAACACTCGAAGGACACCAGATGTCGGTTAAAGCATTGGCATTCTCACCAGATAGCAGCACACTCGCAAGCGTGAGCCACCGAAGCCTTCGCTTGTGGGACATTCACACCAGCACGCTTCGCGCAACCCTCATAGACCAAGAAGACTCAGGGCAGGCGGACATGTTAGCATTAGCGTTTTCACCGAATGGTAAAAAACTGGCGAGTGTCGGACAGGGTAAAGTGCACTTATGGGATGCTGAAACGCACAGCTTGCTATCAGAACTCGTGAGACGCGGCCCGCAGATTACCACCTTAGCGTTCTCGCCAGATAGTACGATCCTTCTCATCGGATGTGGTGGCGACGGAACGATAGAGATGTGGGATACGGGGACCTACACCCTCACATCTACCGTCAAACTGCATACGGCGCGGATCGAGGCACTGAAATTCTCACCAGACGGCAGAACTCTCGCCAGTGGAAGTCGGGACGGTACGATCCTCCTATGGCACTGGGCGAGCCTCGCAGCCAAATAGCGACTAGCAAGAATGTAGAAAAAAAAAGACACCTTGTAGTATAATGAGGTAAGAAACGTTTTTCGCAACTCTTATGACTGTCGTGCGAAGGCACCACGCCTCACACCCTCATTAGCACTCAAGGAGTCTATCTATGAAAGTCACAAACGTTGAGCGTATCCTTGTAGATGTCCCTTTCACCCCGCGTCAACAACAGATTACCACCCAAAGCGTGTCAACCGTCTACAACTGGTCGATCCTCGAATTGTGTAAAGTCACAACGGACACCGGACATATCGGTTGGGGCGAAACTGTCGTCCACTACACCTATTCGCGTGTCAGCGATGCCAGTATCGAACGTGTCATCGGACAGAGTCCCGCAGAACATATAAACGACGATTCACTCGGTGCCGGACTGCAGATGGCACTCTTCGATGTCGTCGGCAAGATTCTGGAAGTCCCCATCTACCGACTCCTCGGCAACCAGTGTCGAGACGCAGTCCCGATTTCGTGGTGGTGTATCGACGCTTCGCCTGAAAACTGGGCAGCAGAAGCCGCGGATGCCGTGAAGAACGGCTATACCAGTTTCAAGAACAAACCGCGCCCGTGGTGGGATATCTCCGCACAAGTGAATGCCGTCGCAGCGGTCGTGCCAGCAGATTTCAAACTCGACCTCGACCCCAACGGTTCTCTCCGCAATGCTGAGACCGCCATCCCAATCCTCCAAAAACTCAATACACATCCAAACGTAGCGATGTTTGAGACACCGATCCCGCAGAACGACGTTGAGGGCAACAAACAGATCCGCGAAGATGTCGGTTGCCAGATCGCAATGCACTTCGGGTCACCGCCTTATACGACCTGTGTCCGTGAAGATGTATGTACCGGATTTGTCATCGGGGGTGGGAAGTCTCGGGTCGTCTGTGAGGGAGAACTCAGTGCAGCAGCGGATATGCCGTTCTGGCTCCAAATCGTCGGAAACGGGCTGACAACGACGTGGGCAGCGCATCTCGGCAGCGTCCTCACGCACGCCACATGGCCCGCTATCACCTGCCTCAACCTCTACAGCGACCATCTCCTCACACAACCGATACAGGTAGCAGACGGATGCCACAAGGTGCCAGACGCACCCGGATTAGGCGTTGAAGTCAACGAAGACGCAGTCGAACGTTTCCGTGTCCCTACAGAAAAATTAGACGACGACGGCTACACCATCCATCCGGTGCCGCGTATCATCAAGACGGCTGTCTATCCTGATGGAAGTTGCATCCACATGGCAGGCGACGGATTAAGTTACTTCAACGCCGGTAACGGCAAGGCGCAAGCAGAAGGCGCACGCCTCGAACTCACCTTCGACGACGGCACCGACGAATGGGAAACCCTCTTTGAAAAAGCAAGAGAAGCACCCGTCCACGCACAGTGGTAAAACCTACATTCTGCCCAAAAGCAGCAGGGGCGGTTCCAAACCGCCCCTGCTGATGGATGACAGCCGAAGCCAAAACTACTTGCCTCTACGCGAAATATCTGCTACAATCAACTGGACATCCTACAAACAGGGGCAAAACAACATTGACTTCTCCGCAGAGACAGCGCGCCCTCACATGGCGTGTCCTATCTATCTTCGCTATCACGGCACCGATTAACTGCTATTTCCTCATCCAGATGGAACTGGTACGCTATACCTTTCCGACATGGGTCGTACCGCTATCCAACGTCATCTTCATCCTCACCGCAGTGATGATCATCAACGCTATCATCCGTCTCCTAAAGAGCAGTTTCGCGCTCCGACAAGGTGAACTCCTACTCCTCTACGTGACACTCAGCTTCGCCACCACTCTTGCCGGATGCGATGTCTTACAAGCGATCCTCTCCGTACTCGGACACGGCTACTGGTTCGCAACCGAAGAAAACGAATGGCGTACCCTCTTCTGGCACCATCTCCCGCAATGGCTCACCGTTTCGGACAGAGACGCACTCCGCGGCTACTACCAAGGCGAATCAAGCCTATATCTTCCGCTCCATCTACGCACTTGGCTACCGGTCGTCGGCGCGTGGCTGTTGCTTTTTGCCGTGATAGCGTTCATCTTCCTCTGTCTCAACACGATCCTCCGAAGACAATGGACACACCGAGAACGGCTCACCTTCCCCGTTATCCAACTCCCCTTCGCAATGACGAATCCGACCTCCGGATTCTTCCGAAACAAACGGATGTGGATCGGATTCGCAATCGCCGCAGGGATCAGTCTCTTCAACGGATTAAGTCATCTCTATCCGGTACTCCCGAACATCCCTGTGACACGACGGTTCTTCAGATTCCACGACCCACCCTTCAGCTACTACGGCACCATTATCACCGCGTTCTATCCCTTCGCTATCGGTATTATGTTCCTGATGCCGTTGGATGTCCTCTTCTCGACAACCTTCTTCTATTTCCTCTATCGGAACGAAGTCGCCTTATCACGAGCGATCGGGTGGAGTAGCATCCCACGTTTCCCTTATCTCAACGAACAGACAGTCGGTGCTTTTGTAGGACTCTGTCTCTTCTTCGCTTGGACAGGTAAACGGCATTTCAAGGCTATCCTGCAAAGCGCGCTGCCCTCTCGTGGACGCGAACCGCCACCGGAGCAACACGACGAACCCATGCCGTATCGCGTCGCCGTCTGGGGGTTCGTTATCGGTATCCTGTTGTTCGCATTCCTCCTCTACAAGGCTGGCATGGAACCTTGGTTGGCACTGACCTTCGCAGTGCTGTTCCTCATAACACCACTCGTAACCACGCGTATCCGTGCCGAGTCCGGTATCTTCGTCCACGCCTACCACCACCAGGCACCGCGATACATACTCAGCACCGTCTTAGGCACACACCGTCTCGGCGCACAGAACCTAACCGCACTCTCGGTCTGCTTTTTCAACCGCGACTACCGTCCGCAGCAGATGCCGCATCAGTTAGAGGCATTCAAAATCGCAGAACTCGCCAATATCAACCAACGACGGATGCTCCTTACAATCGTTATCGCCACTATTTTCGGTGGCCTCGTCGCCTTCTGGGTACAACTCCACCTCTACTACCAGTTCGGTGCCGATTCCGGCTACTACGGACCCTGGGCACTCGGCTACGGCAGACAATACTTTCAACGCTTGACAAACTGGATTACCTATCCACTCGGCACAGACTGGCTCGGCGTAATATTCATGGGCATCGGCTTCACTGTCATGATGATCCTGACCTACCTACGTGTCAAATTCTTCTGGCTACCCCTGCATCCGCTCGGTTACGTCATGGCGAGCAACCAAGAGATGTCAGACCTCTGGATTCCCTTGCTCATCGCTTTGACACTAAAATGGATCATCCTCCGGCACGGCGGCATCCAGAGTTATCGCCGTGTCATCCCATTCTTTTTAGGGTTAGTCCTCGGCGATTACCTCATGGGCAGCACATGGAGCCTCCTAAACATCCTCCTAAACACCACAATGTACCAATTCTATCCATAACCGACAACCAATTACAGATCAAAAATAACCTGTGCAAACCAACTTCCATCACCCTTCTGCACAACCTGCAACTGATGATACGTGACCCCCTTAATCTCCGTATAGACCGCGTGTTTATCAAAATTCGCCCGTTCACCGTAAACCGTCGCCGACATCTCCGTTTCGCTACACTGCTGGATTTCCGCACGTTTAAAGAAGGTCTCCTCTGTTTCGTGTAGAAAAATAAGTTCATCGAGCCACGCCACGAACAACGCCTCCACAGACTCAGCCGTGAGCTGAATCTCAACCGACACAACCGCATCAACCGTCTCCAAAACAGCGATCGCCGCAAAGAGACCTTGTGCCGCGTGTGTCAGAAGTTCGGAAAGATTCTCACCGCGAACCACCATCCCCATATCAGCCGTATGTTCGAGATATTCATAAGGTTTCATATCGCCTCCATCGTCCCTGTTATTCTTTTCACACCCCAACATCATACCCCGAAAACCTGATTCTGTCAATTTTCAAAACACGTATATCTTCCTTGAACCCAGGTCGGTAGGTGCGGTTTCCCAACCGCACCGGGACTGAAAAAGAAAATTCAAACATTTAGACAACCCAGTAATTTATCAAAAACTAAATAACCCTGGCCTGTCTGATTTCCTATATGTCATTATATCTATTTATATGTTATAATATCTATGTGGTGCAACGAATTTTTGAAGTCCAAACAGGATAAATCAAAGAAGGGCAAGGTTTTCACACCAATCACTGCGGCGAGCGCAATAACTGAGTATTAATACCATTTCTAAAAGTTTATATTCCATTAACCGTACACCGGCTACCCAGGCCCGGTAGGTTCGGTTTCCTAACCGAGCCGGGCATAGTTCAAAAATGGTGGCACTTTTAAGACGAATAGTCAATTAGAATTGGTATAAGAATGAGGACAAAAATGTTTAGAAATTTATTTTTTCTTTTAGTTTTTAGTATAGCAATGATTAGTTGCGATAGTTCGCATTTAATTTTAGATGATGTTTTACTTACTGACCCAGAGAAAGGGACGCCTTACATTAACCCTGACAATATGCCAAGCACCTACTCACGCTATCCCGCTGGAGATTTTACCGTTGATATACCTGAGGATATTTTATTTAAAATAAGCTCTTACAATAGTGGTTTATTTCACGGCGACAGGATATATTACAGTTACATAGAACACGACTACCCCGGCAACCTTAATACAAGTAATGGTGGCGGTATCGTATTTTGCGACAAAAATGGTAAGTATCTCTCACACAGAGAAATAGCGTTTCCAGAAGGCACGGGCCGCTTTCCTCTGCGGTGGGAGCCTAGAACAATAGGGGGCATATACCAAAACAATCTTATTTTAACTGTTGGTCGTTACAGCGATTTGTTCGCACGCTACGATGATGTATGGGTCGGGATCCATATTATTATGTTAAATCTTGACACTTTTGAGTTTACTCGCTTAGACGGCTCCTTGCGTTTTAGTAATGAGAAAGGGAGCGTGCGGAGTGAGTTTGTAGCAGGCGATATGCTTTATATGCGAAGGAGTCCTGGGTTTGTAGGTCAAAAATACTGGGATCAAAGCCGTAAAGACAGACTCTACGCGTATTCTCTTGTTCTAATGGAGTACACGCCTGAACACGATATTACGATAAATCATGGCTACCAGTTTGATTGGCAAATAGCAGGAGAACCTCCAAAAGAAGCAGATGCCTTTAGTATAGACATAGAAGATACGCGCAACGATCTCTCTGCACAACTTGCTAAAGCGTCCTTTGAACCTTTGGTCTACGATGGTATTGATGGTATTTGGGCAAATGTGTGGTGGGACTTTATCATAAACGATGATCTGAAGGCTTGTGGTTATCAGACGCACGCAGACAACTTTCTCGCGAAGTTTGATATGCAAGGCAACTTTACAGGAGAGATCATTGATATAGATTCCACATGCGAAGATTTTCAAACATATAATAGAAACGCTCCCATGTTTCTACAAGACGGCGACGGTTCTTTTATGTATTTCCCCGCATGGGATCAGAGTAAAGACTTTCATAAGTGGGCTTGGAAACCGTATAAATATGTCTGCTATAAAACGAATTAATCATGCGCGCCTAAAGGTATTCTGAAACTCCAAGGTAAACACAAGCAAAATGCGCCCGGAACAGAGTGGTTCATTACAAAAATTTGAGTGTAGAAGGGGAGGACCCTGGCAAAGGTCAACTCGTCTTGACAGCCCAAGATGGATCCAAACGCGTTATTGCCGAATTCGCTGAATTCGAGGAAGCATACAACCTCTTTTTCGACATCCGCGATGCCCTTGCGGCAGGAGAGACATACATGGAGGACAATCCGTTCAGAGTACCGGCTCAACAACGTGAGAAACATACGACAGTTTAGAGACATACCAATCAACAAACGCTACTTCGGCAATAATTTCAAGAACTTACGCAGCATGGACAACCAAATCGTCTATCTGATATCAAATAGTAACTTTCAAACCTGCAAGTTGCTAATCTGACAGCTGACGACTGAAAGCCAATAACCATGAATAAACTCTACTTCGGCGATAACCTCGAAATCCTACGCGAACTCAACAACGAACGCGTCCACCTGATATGCACCGACCCACCCTTCAACTCGGGACGCGACTACAACGCCTTTATCGGCGACTCGCTTGCACAGAAAAAAGCGTTTACCGATACATGGACGTGGGACACCGCCGCACAAGACACTCGCGCAGACATCGCCATCAAGACGAAAGGGGACACTACCGAATCGCTACTCTGAATGCCCCCGGAAATTGAACCCGTCTCCGCAAAAACGCGTCAGGAAGCACAGAACATGGGCAGCTTCAAGCACAATCAGAAAAACTACCCACGCCTCCAATTCTGGCAGATAGACGACGCATACTTCAACAACCCAGACAGCATCAATACCCTCGTCCGCTTACCAGACGCATGGCGGATCCGTCCCACACAGAAATCGGAACACCACTTCGACAACCGACAGATGCAACTCCTCCGCAGTTAAAATTCACACCCATAGGCGACGGCTGATGGTTTACAACTGCCGATTGCCCGCTACAATCCACAAATCCGTTGACAGAAAGCCGTTTTTAGTGTATAATTATAAAGGCTCAGTCAAAGTATACAGTGCCTACCTCGGTTTCAGAACAGCATCTCACCATGCTATTTACGTTCACAGGCACTAAAAACGAAAGCGCAGACCACAAACACCACTTTAACAGCAAACACGGCTTACAAGCTGCAACAGAAAAGCGAGGATAATAATGTCGGCAGCAAATTTAAAACAGCGGATACACAACGGAGAACTCGTCTACGGTGCTAACGCCTCTCTATCGACATCCCGCGAGGACCTGATCGCCAGAGTCGAAAACGGCGGCTACGATTTTGTCGCTGTCGATAGTCAGCACTCGCCATACAACGAAGATCGGCTCGTTGCTTTCTGCAATATGGCAAACGAACTCGGGATCCCCGTCAACTTTCGGATTAAACATACCCGAAACGCTTATCTTATCGGCAACTACCTCGACCTCGGCCCCACCGGCATCGAAGTACCGCAAGTCGAATTAGACGAAACCGTGAACGAGGCAGTCGCCGCCTTCTACTACCCACAGCAAGGCATCCGCAGCTGGGGCGGCGCAGCACGCGTCAAGTCCGCAGGCAAAGAACGGCTCGAATATGCCCAATGGTGGAACAACAACGGAATCCTGTGGATGCAGATCGAATCCATAGAAGCCGTCACACACGCACGACACCTCGCCAAACCAGGCGTCGATTGCCTCTCTTTCGGGCCCGCTGACTTGACATTCAGCATGGAACAACACCCAAATCATTCGCTTCAAACCGTAGACGCTTGTGTTGAATACGTCGCAAAAGCCTTGGAAGGAACCACAACCGCTGTCTGTTTCAGGAACGGGAACCCCAGCACACGCCAGAAATACGCTGATATGGGCGTTACCGTCTTTTTGGAATAGTTATCAGTTTTCAGTTCGGTTTTCTGATTTTCGGATAGAGATAGACCTCGTAGGGAGTTTTGCTGGGGTGTTTCTTTAAAGGTTTCCCAGCCCCTCATTAACGAAAAATGTCCATATTTAATATTCAAACTTGCTTACCAACAGAGATTAACTTATAACTTATAACTTATAACTTATAACCACTAAAAAAATGTTGAACTACGGATTGGTAAGCACAGCGATAGCAGGGGAGGATAGAACACAATTAATCAACGGGATGCGACTGCTGGCGGAAACAGCGCATAAATACGCGATCCCAATAACATGGGCAGTAGACACGAAATCTCTGCCCATCGCTGCAAAGTTAATCACGCAATGGCACACCGAGAACGGCGACGTTCCCCTGCTTATGCTCGATATTAAACCGATGTGGGAAGAAAGTTGGGAGGCACAACAAGAGGCGAACCCCGGCAATAGCACTGAAGCCATGGCAGTACATCTCGTTAACATGCGCGAGAAACTCCCAGAATACATAACAAAAGAATGGGAGAGCGTCAAGCGCGCACTGCCTTGGGCAGAACCGAACATCGCAGGCGCAGCTTTCAAAAACGACACGCTCCTTCGCGCACTCGAACAGTCAGGATTCCGTGGACTCTGGGGATACCACGCACACCAACGCAATACCGAGCCTGACGATACAGACGCATCCGAACCAGAAATCGACCGAGGCGGGTTCGGATACTTCTATCCGCTTGAGGTTTCAACAGCGATGGATGCAATCGTGCCACGGGAGACCGATGATAAAAATACGACAGAGCCATTCAGGAATATCGTCGGTATGCCGTACCATACCGCCACACATCTCGCAGAGGATACCGATAACCTCCGTGCCGCGCTTCTCAACGGAACAGCGCAGCAACATTACGATATTTATATAGAAAACACAGCGTGGAATCAGTGGCTCGGTTATGTAGAACATATAGACCCACTTAACGTTGCCCAACTCGGCGCAGAAGGACTCGAACGCTTAGATGCATACTTCGCACACGTCGTTAGCGTTCAAGAGACGAAACCTTTACCACTCGCACTGATGGTCGATGCTTACACGGAAAACTATGAGCAAACCGAACCCATAACAATTGTAGAGGCAAGTACAGACAAACACAACGGAGATGCGAACCCAAAACCGACACTCAGGACGTTCTATTGCGATGCAGCATGTGAACTCGCCTTTGTTGAAGGGACAATGGAACCCGTTGAAATCAAAAATTATACCAGTGAACGCGTGGTACAATCTGAGGCGACCAAGCCTGTGCTGACAGCCTTCGCACCCACCCGGTACCGCACAGAATTACGCATCGCTATCACAGTAGAGTCGATAAGAGCAATGCCTTATGGGATCACCGTATGGGGAAACCATGACGGTTTACAACTCACTGAATCTAACACCGACGATGTTAGGTGGATAGGAAACCATGCACTCTTTATCCGCCTCACCCTACAAGCTGGCAAAAACGAATTTAACCTTAAGTTGACAATCTGAACTTTTATAGCAAAATCAAAAAAATATAGGACATTTTAGAGACCAACGGTGAAGATCAAATACGGATAGCGAATTGCTGATGGATGACCGCTGGTCCACTCGTTAGAATAACCAAGCAGGCTTACGTACAACTCTTTGTAGGCGGTGTTTGCAACTCCGCCTGCAGTGTTTGTTATGTCCAAATTCATTAATAGATACGTAAGTCCTATCACAGAGGAATGAAACAATGGAAAAAGTATTAGGCCTCAGATGCCGCGAATGTGATAGCAAATACCCCAAGGAACCGCTTCACGTTTGCGAATTCTGTTTCGGCCCCCTCGAAGTAGACTATAACTATGAAGAGATAAAAAAAGTTATCTCAAGACGCTCAATAGAAAATGGACCCGAAAATTTATGGCGCTACGCCGACCTCCTCCCAATCGATGGAGAACCCACGGATGGACATAACACAGGCTTCACACCACTCATCCTTGCCAAAAACCTCGGAGACGCACTCGGAATCAAGGAACTTTACATCAAAGACGATTCTGTCTCACACCCGACGCTCTCCTTCAAAGACCGTGTCGTCGCAGTCGCTTTGAGCAAAGCAAAAGAATTCGATTTCGACACCGTCTCTTGCGCCTCTACCGGGAACCTCGCGAACGCCGTCGCAGCGCACGCCGCAATCGCTAAACTCAACTGCTTTATCTTCATCCCCGCGGACCTCGAAGTCGGAAAAGTCGTTGCATCACTCGTTTACAACCCAACAGTCGTCGGAATTACCGGCACTTATGACGATGTTAATCGGCTCTGCAGTGAAATCGGCGGCATCTATCCCTGGGCATTCGTTAACATAAACATACGACCTTTCTATGCCGAAGGATCGAAAACCCTCTGCTTTGAACTGATCGAACAACTCGGTTGGAAAGCACCAGCGAATATCGTCGCACCGGCCGCCGGCGGTTCCCTTATCACAAAAATTGGCAAAGCACTTAAAGAATTCCACCTCTTGGGTCTAATAGACAAACCGAATACCAAAATCCACGTCGCCCAAGCAGAGGGCTGCGGGCCGATCGTCAATACCTATAAAGAAGGCGGCGATTTTGTGAAGCCTGTCAGACCAAACACAATCGCGAAATCACTCGCTATCGGCAACCCCGCGGATGGCATCTACGCCGTTGATACCGTCCGAAAATCCGGCGGTGTCGGCGAACACGCAACTGACACCGAAATCGTTGACGCTATCAAACTCCTCGCTTCTACGGAAGGCATCTTCACCGAAACCGCTGGCGGTGTCACACTCGCCGCCGCAAAAAAATTAATTGAAAACGGACACATCCAACCCGATGAACCGACCGTCCTCGCAATTACCGGCAACGGTCTCAAAACCGTCGAGGCTCTCGAAAACAAAACCGATGCAACGCATATCATCGCACCACAACTCAACGCTTTCCGAAAATTGATGACAGAAATCGGGTAGCGAACCCTTGAAACTTGTGCCTAAAATAGATGGTAGGCTCCTTGTCTTTCTGATTCAAACGTGCTTGGACTTTAGCAGACTGTGGACACTCTACACGGAGGAGTAAGAACAATGACACAACGAGAAATCCACGAAGTTGAGCAAGGCATACGTCCACCAGAAGAAGTTAAAATGACGTTGGAAGAGTTTCTGAAGCATGACGTAGAGGGGTATGAATATATAGATGGCAAATTAGTACCCAAAACACCCCTACTCCCTCCAGAAATGTGCATAATACCTACTACAATGACGTTGGAGGAGTTTCTGGAGCATGACGTAGAAGGATATGAATATGTTAACGGAGAATTAGTACCAATGGCACCGCCCTCAAGAGAACATGGTGAAATTAGCGTCAATGTCATTCATTATCTGTATGCGCATATTTATCCGCAAAAACTCGGCAGATTGTACACCGCAGAAACCACATTTCAGATTGGAGAACGTACAGCGAAACCGGATGTCGCGTTTGTTTCAACGACTCAATTGACAGGCGACAAAACAAAGGGGTTTTCCATACCGCCTGATCTCGCAATTGAGGTCGTTTCTCCATCTGATGTCCAGTCTCGTGTTGCTGAAAAAGCACTTGCGTATCTGGAGGCGGGAACCAGCCTCGTCTGGATTCTTGAACCTGTTACGAAAACAGTGACAGTCTATCGCTCCGAAACAGATATTGAAACCCTAACACGCGAAGATACACTTACGGGTGAGGATGTCGTCCCTGGGTTCACTTGTCCAGTCGCACACCTATTTGCGTAATTCGTTCTATTTATCTAAACCCTTTTGTAGCATAAACTTTTAGTTTGTGTGGAATGTCAACACACTTTCTGATAGCACCCGTTAGAGCTAAATTAAAAACATGGACACGCTACAGGGAATACTTGAACGCATCGTCTATGAGAACCCTGACACCGGCTATACCGTCGGACGACTCTCCGCGCGCAACCACGCCGAACTTATTACCGTCGTCGGCAACTTGGCATCCATCAACCCCGGCGAAAGCCTACTCCTACAAGGGCAATGGGTAGACAACGCCAAATATGGTCGGCAATTCCAAATCGAGAAATACGAAACCGTCCTCCCCGCAAACGTCGTCGGATTGCGAAAATACCTCGGATCAGGACTCATCAAAGGCATCGGTCCGAAGATGGCAGCACTCATCGTCCGTAAATTCGGGATGGATACGATGGATGTCATCGAACACGAACCCGAAAAACTGACGCGTGTCCCCGGAATCGGACGCAAGCGCGTCGAAATCATCAAACAGGCGTGGGAAGCACAACGCGAAATTAAAAATGTTATGATCTTCCTGCAATCACACGATGTCAGCACAGCACACGCCGCAAAAATTTACAAAACTTACGAAAACGATGCAATTCCAATCGTTACAGAAAATCCGTATCGGCTCGCAGATGACATTTACGGCATCGGATTTGTAACCGCCGATACAATCGCACAGAAACTCGGCATCGACAAAGACGCACCGCAACGCGTCCAAGCCGGAATTAAATACGTACTCAGCCAGAAAGCAGATGAAGGACACGTTTTTCAACGCCAGGCAGAACTTATCGAGGCGTGTCAAAACATGCTTGAGCAGGAACCGGAAGCAATTGCACAAGGTATCCACGCACTCGTCGAAATAGAAGAAATCATCCATCCCAATTTCGCAGAACTTCCAATGCCAGACAGACAGATTAGCATTGACGAGCCACGCGGTGAATACGACATTAGCAGTCAAACATCGGTTCCTGTGAGCCATCAACAAGATAACTCCGATTCACATCAGACACCTCTTTCTGAGAGCCGACAACCGAAGGTTTCCGACAGCCACTGCCCTATCTACCTTGCACCCTTTTATTATGCCGAACTCGGTGTCGCAAACCAGTTTTCGAGGCTCTTAGCAAATCAAGAACAAAGTCCCGTTCTGTTACCCCCTAACACGACACGACACCTCACACAATTAGAGAACGAGATGGACCTCCAATTCGCACAGCAGCAACGAGAGGCGATCCTAACAGCAATGACAGCGCGCGCAATGATCCTTACCGGCGGCCCCGGTACCGGTAAAACAACTACCACAGTCGGCATGATCCGCCTCTTTGAAGCACAAGGTAAGCATATCACCTTAACAGCACCCACCGGACGCGCCGCAAAACGACTCAGCGAGACAACCGGCGGCGAAGCGAAAACCATCCATCGACTCCTCGAATTCTCGCCGCGTATCAACAGCTTTAAACGCAACCGCCAAAACCCATTAAATACCGATGTCGTCATCGTCGATGAAACATCTATGGTAGACCTCGTCCTCATGAACCGACTGATGCAAGCGATCCATCCGAGCACCACCGTCATCCTCATCGGCGATACCGATCAACTCCCTTCCGTCGGGGCAGGTAACGTCCTCAAGGCACTCATTGACTCACAGAAAATACCGGTCATTCAACTGACCGAGATATTCCGACAAGCACAGGAGAGCATGATCGTTACAAACGCACACCGTATTAACAAAGGCGATTTCCCAGAACTCACCGGCGACATAGACCGCAACTTTTTCTTTATAGAAGAAGAAGAACCCGAAGCAATTACCGAATTAATCTGTTCCATCATTGCCGACCGCTTACCACAACACTACAATTACCATTCCATAGACGACATCCAACTCCTCTGCCCGATGCGACGCGGCACACTCGGCACCGAAAACCTCAATAAACGGCTCCAAGAGGTACTGAACCCGCCATATACAACGCCAACAGCACACCCGTTCATAAAGAAACGCATCGAACCCGGCACACAGAGCCAAACACATAGTCCCGGAAACCAATCCATCACCGCAGGCGGTTTCCGTGTCGGTGATAAGGTGATGCAAGTCCGAAACAACTACGATTACGATGTCTTTAACGGCGATATCGGGAGAGTCGTCGCCATCGAACGCCTTGACAAAAAAGTTCATATCCGGTACCCTGATAAACAGGTGGTTTACGATCCGGCAGACCTCGGGGAACTCGTCTTGGCGTACGCCACGACGATCCACAAAGCACAGGGCAGCGAGTATCCTGCCGTTGTTATTCCCTTGCACACGCAACACTATCTCATGCTGCAACGGAATCTACTTTATACCGGCATCACCCGCGCGAAGGAACGCGTTGTCATTGTCGGCACCAAACAGGCACTCGGCATCTGTATCCGCAACAATCAAGTCATGCAACGCAACAGCTACCTCGCCGAACGCCTTCAAAAGGGCGAAAATAGAAATTAACAGATTCTTGCTAAGGAGCAACAATATGAAACGAACTACGTCATTTCTCATCGGTTTTCTACTACTTTTCACCGGAACCTGCGTGTATTCCGAGGTTACATTGCCACACGTCATCAGCAGCAACATGGTACTACAGCGCAACATGCAAGCACCCATCTGGGGATGGGCATCACCAGGCGAAGAAATTACCGTAACACTCAGCACAGAAGCCGAAGGTGTCGAACCGATCTCAACAACGACCGCAATCGCCGACGCGGAAGGCAATTGGCAGATCAAACTCCCAGCGATGGCAGCCGGCGGCCCCTATACACTCCGAATCAAAGGCAGCAATGCCATTGAATTGACAAACGTACTTTTCGGTGAAGTCTGGGTCTGTTCAGGGCAGTCCAACATGCAATGGTCGGTGAACGCCTCAAAAGACAACGAAATAGAAATCGCCGCAGCAATGTATCCGAAAATCCGACTGTTCTATATCCCAAGAGTCCCATCAGGCTTACTTCAGAAAGATGTAGAGGCGGATTGGTACGAAACTACACCTGAGACGATCCCGAATTTCTCCGCTGTCGCCTACTATTTCGGACGGAAACTCTATAAAAACCTCGATGTCCCGATCGGTTTAATTAATACCTCATGGGGCGGCACCCGCATCGAACCGTGGACACCACCTGTCGGTTTCGCTGCCGTTCCTGCACTTACCTCCATATCCAAAGAGGTTCAAGATATACAAGCAACCTATCGCGAGCAACTCCCAGAAAAAATGAACGCAATTGAAGCCTGGATCGCCGAAACACGGGAAGCGTTGGACACCGGAGCACAACTTACACAGATGCCTAACAATACGCATCCATTCGCGCACCAACAGAGACCCACAGCACTCTACAACGGCATGGTGCATCCGATCGTTCCTTACGGCATTCGCGGTGCACTCTGGTATCAAGGCGAATCCAACCTCCGAGAGGGGATGCTCTACCACGAGAAAATGAAGGCACTCATCAACGGCTGGCGTGAAGTCTGGGGACAAGGCGATTTCCCCTTCTATTTCGTTCAACTCGCCCCCTTCAATTACGGCGGACGTAACGCGAACCCACTCTTCCTACCCCAAATCTGGGAAGCACAAACCGCAACGTTGGCACTCCCAAATACCGGTATGGCTGTGACAACAGACATCGGAAACCTCATAGATATCCATCCGAGAAACAAACAGGATGTCGGTAGACGACTCGCACTGTGGGCACTTGCCAAGGACTACGGCAGAGACGATGTGACATATTCCGGGCCACTCTACAAAGCAATGGCAGTCGAAGGAAACACAATCCGACTCACGTTCGAGCACGTCGGTAGCGGTCTAACCTCGCGAGATAACGAACCCCTCACATGGTTCCAGATCGCAGGTGAAGATAAGCAATTCGTCGAAGCAAAAGCGACTATTGATGGCGATACGGTGATCGTCTCCAACGATGCCATCGAAAATCCGGTCGCTGTCCGATTCGGATGGCATCAGAGCGCAGAACCCAATTTCGTGAACAAGGAAGGGTTACCTGCATCACCGTTCCGTACGGATGCATGGTAATAAAAACGGTTGACAGGACTCGGTACATTGTGGTATACTACCTCTATGAGACAACGCTACGATAACGCAACGAAATTTGTGACCCTGGGTCATCCAAAGCCCTTTGCAGAACACATTCTGGAGTATCCAAACCTCATCGTGTTGGCGGAATTGGCAACAGAGCAAATCACGCTCAAAACGCACCACACCGATAGCACGCTGAAGGTGCAATTTCCAGACGAGATCGCTATTCTTCACAACGAGGTACAAACTCACGATAGTCGCGAACCGATGCCGTTCCGCTTTGCAGGCTATAACGGTTTTCTTATCAGGGAACACCAACTGAATGTCTATTGCAGTGTTCTTTATTTGCACCCTCGTGCAGGACTAAACGATCCGGGCTTTTATGCATATCGGAGGCATGGTTGTGCGTATAGACACCAGTATAGAGTCGTGCGACTGATTGAGATAGATGGGGAATCAATTTTAGAGTTGCAGGAACCAGGTTTGCTACCATTCACACCATTAATGAAACCGCCTTCGGGGATGAACTCAGTTCAATGGTTGGAGAAATGCGTTGATGCAACAACTGTTTCAAGTGTAACTTCAGAAGATATGAATCTCTTGTTAGCGGCGTTGGGGATCTTTGGTGGATTGATTCACGATAGACAACTGATAGAACAACGTTTACCGGAGGGTATTATGCAAGAATCTCCTTTTTTTCAAGAATATGTGAAAGAAGCAGAAGAACGCGGACTCGAACGCGGACTCGAACGCGGGCGAAGAACGGGGACCATTGACTCAATTCTGACGCTCCTCAGTGACCAGTTTCAGCCAGAAGCTGTGCAAGCCTTAAAGCCGAGACTTGAAACCATTGAAGATTTGAAACGTCTAAAAGAGTTGCTCCGCGCAGCACACCGAGCACAAAGTTTAGAAGCCTTCACACAAGATATGCAAAGGTCATAGGCAAGATATATGAAGATTATCGCGATTAAGACCTTCATGGCACGCTTCGGCAACCGACCCCGAGGCCTCATCAAAGTCGAAACGGACGAAGGACTCTACGGATGGGGTGAGGCATACTCCACGGGACCCGACCTCTCCGTTGAACCGATCGCCGACTACATCTTTGAAATGATTCAAGGCGACGATCCGAGACGGATTGAGTATATAATGATGAAACTGCATCAGCAGTTCCGTTTTCCACCCGGCGGTGCCGGACTTGCCGTCATCTCTGCTGTGGATCATGCACTCTGGGATATCAGCGGGAAGGCAGCGGGGTTACCGGTCTATATGCTCCTCGGTGGACACGCACGCGACCGTGTCCGCGTCTACCGCGGCATCGGCGGAAGAGACGGTATCGAAGCCGCTGATCAAGCACGCAAACTCCACGAAGAATGGGGATTTACCGCTTTCAAGACCAGTCCTTACCAGCTCGACCCCGACGCAAGTCGGTGGGGCCGCGTCTGCGATGCAGCAGCGACCTATTTTGAACAACTACGGAAGAATACACCCGACGATTGGGAGTTCGCCTTCGACCCGCACGCCAAAATCTTTGAACCGATTCGCGCACTCCAACTCGCCAACGCACTCGCACCCTACGACCCCTATTTCTACGAGGAACCGCTCCGGCCCGAACACATCCCCGCATGGACGCGCCTCCGTTCCCAAATGCAAGTACCACTCGCAACCGGCGAATGCCTCTACACCCGCTTCGAGTTTTTGGACATCATCGCCGGACAGGCTGCCGACATCATCCAACCGGATGTTTGTGTCTGTGGTGGGCTGTTAGAGATGCGCAAAATCGCCGCGATTGCCGAAGCACACTACGTCAGCGTCGCACCGCACAACCCCATGGGACCACTGGCGACGGCTGTTAATGTCCATTTCGCCGCCGCAACCCCGAATTTCAAGATCCTCGAATATCTCTTACCGACAGGTGCCGAATGGATAGATGAACCTTATCTACCGAAAGACGGCTATCTGGAATTGCGAGACCGTCCCGGTTTAGGTGTAGAAGTAAACGAAGACGCAATTACAGATAGCGAATACATCCACTGGCAACGCACCTGTCCCATCCGTCCAGATGGCTCAACCGGATACATTTAATTGAGTATGGTTTATAAGTAAAGTTAGGCATTCGATTTTAATAGTCATCAGCCACAAGGCTATTACGTTAAATTTTTGAATTTTCTAACTTTTTGACCCTGGAACCCTAAAAGGAGATCGTAATTTTGTGTAAGGAAGCGTTAAAGACTGATGAGGCAAGCGCGGCTTCAAATTCTGATGTGGATACCGATTTATTTCCTGAAGCGGCAGCGGATGATGTAGAAAACGGATCAGAGCGGGATATAGCTGCAACACCGCGAACGTCTGAGGAGACCCTACATCTAACAGACGATGGGAATGGTTCTCAAATCGAGGCGGATCCTGATACCACTTCAAC
>JAJDXV010000160.1 GCA_022823085.1 Candidatus Poribacteria bacterium | reverse complement strand
CAAAAAGCAGTCGTTTCTAACACAATAGAGACCCAAAAACAGGTTTAGAAGCCAATCCTAACATCTGTTCGGGAGCTCTAACGGGAGAACACTGCCAACTTTTCATAACTCCTAAACTTAGCAAACTGTCCAAACTATAGTACTTGTACTAAAACGTTAACGTGCCGTTATTATGGATGGGACTCAGGTTAGGAGTTGGTAGGAGATTTGAGTGATGGGGAACTCGTGGAGGCGTATCGAAACGGCGACAAAAATGCGTGGGATACCCTCTGCAAGCGATATACAGACGAACTTTTCCGGTTCTTCGTGAATAAGACAGGAAACCGTGAAGATGCGAAAGACCTCGCCCAAGAGACGTTGATTTGGGCGATGGTTAACCTCTCTACACTTCAGAAGCCTGAAAGTTTCAGAGCGTGGCTCTACACGATCACGCGTGGAATCTTGGCGAAATATTTCAGAGACAGATACAGGTGGTGGATGTCTAAACCGATTGATGACGGTGTGCTGGAGACGATAGCCTCCTACGCTGCACCGACGGATCAGCAACCCGACAATCTCGTTATTGCACAAGAACACTTGGAGATCGTCCAGCGTTTAGGGGAGCAGCTTCCGAAATCGGAACGTGAAGTGTTCCGATTGAAATTTGCGGATCCTGACATGCCGCAGAAGGAGATAGCCAAAAGATTGGGGATCTCTGTGGATGCTGTGAAAACTCGATGGCGGCGCGGTAAGCAAACCCTCCGAAAGCAGCTGGAGGCGAAATATCCGGGTGAGTTCACGTATCTGTTTAAGTGAGGTAGAGGATCGAACTCGTCCGTGCATTATTATCGGACAGATTTGTACCCTTTGCCCGAAATAGCAACGATGCCTTCTCTGAGGGGTTGCTATTATCTTTTCACCTGTTTTCTTTGCAGGTTCAGCATCCCTGAATATGTCTTGAAAACATATTCTGTTTGGGTTTTAATAGGTTATGGTATTGATCTTCTCTGTATGGAAACGACTCAAGCGTTTGTTGGCGGTTGTGCTGCTGATAAGTGTGGGTGTAATCGTCTGTTTGTTTACACGTACCCAAGAATGCTCCGAGGCACCCCGCGATCAAGTTTGTCCGTATCCTGCTCCTACTTGTCCATACGAAGCGGAGAACGCACCAAAACCTTAATCCCGACATCTGATCGGGGCTGTCCTCACCGAAAGGAGAATAAGAGATGTTGAACAACCTATTATCCAAGCGCATTTTTATAGGTATTTTGGTTCTTCTCATCTGTGGTGTTGTGAGTGTTTACTTCCTACGCACAGACCTCTCCGAAGAGCCGATCAAGATTTATACGCCTGTCGAACCGATGCCGAAACCGAAAGCAGAAACTCCTGTTAGGGAGACGGAACAGGACGGCCACTTTCACGCCGACGGCACGTGGCACGAAGGGGCCCACGATGCACATGCGCCGCCTGCTGTGCCAGGCACGGCACCCCCTGGTGTGGCGACAACCCCCGATTTCCCGCCCGTTGATCCGAAAGAGGATCCCGTCGAAGCGGCATATAAACGGCTTGAATACATCAAAAACAATCCGTATGCGTGGGGCGGTGTTCATTCCGAGCGTGCGACTGAACTCATCGCGCAGTTGATGCCACCACCGGTGTTGATAGACCATGATCACGGTGATGAAGTCAGCGCACTGATGTATGAACTCACCCAGCAAGGCGATCCGCGCGCCGCGGAGGTCTTTGCAGGACTCCTGTCGCCGACTTATGAAGGATATACGGGGGGCGGCGATGCGTTGGTAGCAATCGGACCACCATCTGTGCCATACATCCTTCCTTATTTGGAAAGGGAGGATACGATGGGGTCAGACTGGATTGTTGTTAAAGGAGGTGTATTTGACTCTTTAAGTCGTATTGGCGTGCGGTATCGCGGGGACTTAAGTGGTATTGTGGATCACCTTATTATCCCGAAATTTCAAGAAATTGCTGCCGATGAAAATAATGAACGTTATCATAAAGTTAGTGTCATCTCTGCCCGCGAGGCACTTTCGCGGCTTGTTCAATAGGAGGATTTTTAGATGAGATTAAAATTTTTTGTATTTTTCCTGATGTTTGGGATTGTGGGATTTCCTGTTTTTTCAGCTGTCAACACGGAGTCGGGTTCGAGTACTTTGGGTAAGCCGTCGGTGAAGTTCAAATCGTGGCAAGTGGGTCGTTCTGATGTTGGTACGGACCCAACCAATATTGTCCACACGTCGTTCATCACCAGTACACAGGAGGAATGTCGTTTTACAGCGTCTGTGGTTTATGATGGCAATCAAGGGGATAACGTCTCACCGATTGATGTGTCTACGATTTCATGGACTGTTATTCATGCGGACCCGTCGAGTATGGCACTTGATACCGCATCTGTAAAGAAAAACTGGTCGGGTTCTAAGCATCCGTCGAAGTTAGACCCGAGCACCTCATTTAATGTTGTTGGTACGATCAGTGTTCCCGCAGTTGTGGGTTCAAGGACGGTGACGTTAAATGATGGTAGGACGAAGCAAGTGCCAGATTATCTTGGCTCAACTTCTTGTAGTCACAATGACGCGAATCGACCGCAACGGGTGCCTCGGCATCGTAATAACACGAAATTAGGGTTCACGCTTGTGTTTTCAGCGAGGACAGAAGATGGTCAAGATATAAAACCCGCGGAGTTAGTCTTGAAGGCAGACGATATAGACCAGGTCCGTCAAGAATATGTTGATTACAATAGACCGATCCCTGATCGTACCGATGGGCGGTGGTGGAGTGAGGATCACTACGACTTCGGTCACTATAAGATCATGCTCAACATTGGACTTGGGAATAAGCTTTTAAATTGGGTCGCTGAAATCAACAAGCTGAAAGGTACCGACGTTGATGCATTTGCGATGCACGATTTTCTTGTGACGAGTGGGTATAGGAATCCACACCACAACTTTGATCACTCGAACTCTACAGCATTGCTGAGTTCTCACATGTATGGGTATGCGTTGGATGTTCGGGGCAAATCGGATGCACAAGGTAACCTGCTTGATATTGACGGTGACGAACAGAACACCGGGGCCGACCGGGAAGTAATGGTGAAAGCTGCTAAAGCTACGGGTTCTCGTGATCCGATTGTCTATTCTACGAAGCATGTACATGCGGATTGGGCACCGGGTAATTGGGCAGATCGTAAGAAGACATCTGATCCTGCGAAGACGTTTTCTTTACCGCCGCAAGGCACCGACCAGCCTCTCACGGCGGCACCCGCGCCACCCGCATCCCTGACGGGTGACTGTGGCATCCATACGATTTCGGCGAGTCAAACCGCCAATCATGCCTCTGTCAGTTTTGCGTGTGGTAGTCATACGTATTATGCCTGTCAAACGCCCTCGACATCGGAGACGAATCTTCACAGTTATCAGACCTTGCCGTGTGGTTCGCATTCGGGGTATCGTTGCACAGCGCCCTCCAGCCACACACAAACCACGACGTGTCCGTCAGATAGCGACGGTCAGTCGTGTTCTTATGGCTCGTATTATGCGTGTTCACCGCATACGCACGCCTATCCAGAGCTCCCCGCGGATCCACCGCCACCTGCACCACCGCCACCTGCACCAACGACGGTAGCTTGTGGTGGTGCGGCTTGGACGGGTTGTTCAGGTGCGGCTTCAAGAACGGAACACCATGTCCCGTTGTGTAGCAACTGTAACAAGGGTTACTGGACGTGTTCACAGTGGGCGTATCGGCATACGACTCAAAACACGTGTCGCCGTCCGGGTTGCGGTGTGACCTACTACGAGTGTCAGAACGGTGTCTGCTTCAGCGATTGGGGGACGCATGCGTATCACTGGGCGCAGTAATGTCTGAAACCGCATCAATTCTTTTCAACTGCCGCGCCGGTGGTCTTCGATTGCTGGCGCGTTCATCTAATCTTCGGGCAGGAGACCCAATGCTTAGCGTTGGGAGGAATGCCCGCTTCTATAGGCTTTGCACAAGCCCAATCCTTTAGGGTGGGGGCACTGATAGATTTTACTATAAAACTCAGATTTCGTCATTTCTTTCGCAGTTACGATCCCGATGATATGTCTCTGATTTGTAGCATAAACTTTTAGTTTGTGCGCTATCGCGCCGTGTTTCGTAAAAGCGAGTAACGCGACATGAATTCTTAGAAATGGTATTACCTACTGTGAATGATAATGTAGGTTTTCGCTCTTTGCCCGAAATAGCAACGATGCCTTCTATGAAGGGTTGCTATTATCTTCTCACCTGTTTTCTTGACGGGTTCAGTGCGTGCTGAATATGTCTTGAAAACATACCCTGTTTCGGTTTTAATAGGTTAAGGAGAATAAGAGATGTTGAACAACCTATTATCCAAGCGCATTTTTATATGTATTTTTGTTTTTCTCATCTGTGGTGTTGTGAGTGTTTACTTCCTACGTCCAGACGTCCCCGAAGAACCGCTCAAGATTTATACGCCTGTCGAACCGATGCCGAAACCGAAAACAGAAGCACCTGTTGGGGAGACGGAACAGGACGGCCACTTTCACGCCGACGGCACGTGGCACGAAGGGGCCCACGATGCACATGCGCCGCCCGCTGTGCCGGGCGCGGCACCCCCTGGTGTGGCGACAACCCCCGATTTCCCGCCCGTTGATCCGAACGAGGATCCCGTCGAAGCGGCATATAAACGGCTTGAATACATCAAAAACAATCCGTATGCGTGGGGCGGTGTTCATTCCGAGCGTGCAACTGAACTCATCGCGCAGTTGATGCCACCAACGCTACCGAGGGATGAAGGGCACGGTGAGGAAGTTATCTTCCAGATTTTAGAACTCATTGAGCAGAACGACCCTCGCGCCGCGGAGGTCTTAATTGGGCACATGTGTGAGGGGGGGACCGTTGGGCAACCGATGGACGATGGGTTGGATGCGATTGGTCCCCCCGCCGTGCCATACATTCTGCCGTATCTCGAAAGAGGTGTAGCAGAAGGTGGATATATTAGGGCTGCCGTCTTTTATTCTATAGGTCGTCTTGGTGCATTATATCGCGACGACTTAGGTGGAATTGTGGATCACATCATCATCCCGAAGTTAGAGATTATCGCTGCCGATGAAGATGCCAAGTTTTATGAATATCCCGCACAACGAAGGGCGAATGAAGTTCTTACACAGCTAGGTCAATAGGAGAAGATTCAGATGAGAGTTAGATTTTTTGTGTTTTTTTTCATGTTTGGGATTATGTTGCCTTTATTTTTAGCAACTACGAGGCAATCGGGTTCGAGTTCAAGTCAGTTGGGTAAGCCGTCCGTGAAGTTCAAGGAGTGGCAGATTGGTCGTAGTGATAAGAATACGGACAGTAGAAACGATAATCCGACATCGTTTATCACCAGTACACAGGATAAATGCCATTTTACAGCGTCCGTCGGTTATGATGGCAATCAAGGGGATAACGTCTCACCGATTGATGTGTCTACGATTTCATGGACTGTTATTGATCAGGACCCGTCGAGTATGGCACTTGTTACCTCAAAGAAAAACTGGTCGGGTGATAGTCATCCGTCGAAGTTAGACCCCAGCACCTTATTTAATATTGTCGGTACGATCAGCCTTCCAGCGTATCAACCGACCCCGAAGCCAGATCTATGCAGAGATGAGAACAATCATCGTCGTCATGAGCGGACCCCGACCCATCGCGGGGACACGAAGTTAGGATTCACGCTTGTGTTTTCAGCGAGGACCGAAGATGGTCAAGATATAAAACCAGCGAAGTTAGTCTTGAAACAAGATGAGAAGGATCAGATACGTCAGGAGTATGTGGATCTGAACAAAAAGATTCCGCAGCGCTCTAATTCGGACATCTACAGCAAATGGGCGGGTGAAAACACCTACGACTTTGGTCACTACGATCAGATGCTCTACTACCCTTCGCTTGATACCCGTTATCAAGAGTGGATCGATCAAATGAATACAGATTACCGTAACGATAAAGCTGCACTCACGAAGGGTGATTTCACATTGAACAGTGGTTATCGGAATCCGCACCATAACTATCACCATTCGAGTTCAAAGGTAGCACTAAGTCCGCACATGTATGGGTATGCCATTGATGTTGAAGGCAAAGACCTTGATGGTAACGGCACACTGGATAGGCAAAAAATGGTGGATGCTGCCAAAGATGACATGCCTAACAGGGCGCGTTGGTCTCAGTTGTATGCCGGTACGACACATGTACATGCAGACTGGGCACCGTTGAATTGGGCTTCCATCTCAAGAACGGATCCGACACCGGATCCTGCGAAGACGTTTTCTTTACCGCCGCAAGGCACCGACCAGCCTCTCACGGCGGCACCCGCGCCGCCCGCATCCGTGACGGGTGCCTGTGGCATCCATACAATTTCGGCGAGTCAAACCGCAAATCATGCCTCTGTCAATTTTGCCTGTGCCAGTCATACGTATTATGCCTGTCAAACGCCCTCGACATCGGAGACGAATCTTCACAGTTATCAGACCTTGCCGTGTGGTTCGCATTCGGGGTATCGTTGTACTGCGACATCCAGCCACACACAAACCACGACGTGTCCGTCAGATAGCGACGGTCAGTCGTGTACTTATGGCTCGTATTATGCGTGTTCACCGCATACGCACGCCTATCCAGAGCTCCCCGTGAATCCACCACCACCACCAACACCGACGGTCCTCTGTGGTAATAGGTGGAGGGGTGCCGGGGCGTGTATGTATGGGCGTGTTGTTTCAAGTTCCTCCACAGAGCACCAAGCGACCTGCTCGACACACGGAACCTACTGGTCGTGTAACCCGACGGCTTATGCCCAGCATGGCCAAACCCGTACCTGTACGCGTCCTGGGTGTGGCGCGACGTATACCAACTGCGTCAAAGGGAATGGCACTTGCACAGGTGGCACGTATCAGTGGCACAATTAGTGATGTTTTTTAATCTGAACCATTTCGGTCAACGCGCCTGGCATCTTTTGATTTCAGGTGCGTTGGCTTTATTGGCGGTCCTCTTTGTGGTGCGTTTTCCCGCGTCCTCACCATCGATACCTGAATCGTCTCCTGTCGCGGAGACACCAAATTTACCGCCCCGCCTCGGCGAGCCGCCCCGCATCCTATCGCGCGCGCGCTTCCAATCTTCTACCTTTCAATCCCCGCAATCCGATTTCTATCGTACGATCATAGACAATAACCTTTTTCGCCCGTTGGGGTGGACCCCTCCAGTGCCGCCACCGGCTTATCGTCTCACCGGCACAATCATCCCCAAAGACAGCAACACCCCGCCGCAGGCTCTTATTTTTGCAACGGCTGATCAGAAAACACACATCGTGACTCTGGGCGATAAACTTGCTGCGGATCCCACCGTTATTGAGATCCATTCAAAGCATGTAATCCTTGATAGGGGCGGCCAACGCATCACACTGAAGTTAGATACATCCGTGTGGCTACACACTTCTAAGGGACGTTTCTCACAACCAAGATAATAGGAGCCTGAAAGCTGCTGATGGCTGACAGCAAATAAATCACGGACACACGAACTTGCCCAGAACTTTCCGGACAGATGCGCCCGTCGCTGAAGGCAGGTTTCCAGCGTTGCCGTGGAGAGTCTCATTCGCCAGAATCGCGAACGCCATCGCCTCCTTCGCATCCGCCGAGATACCAGAGTTGTCAACAGGTTCAACAGCGGTACTCGGTAATTGTTCACCGAGTCGTCGCATGATTGTCTGATTGTGGACACCGCCACCGCTTACATAAAGCACGTCTATCGGACTTGGTCCTGTTATAAATCGTTCAATGTAGTCGGCAATTGTCTGGACTGTCAACGCCGTCAGCGTCGCGAGGCAGTCGTTATCTGAAAGTTCATGTTCACGGCAAGCCGCCAGACATTCCATCGCATAAGTCTGTCCAAACATCTCGCGTCCGGTGGTTTTCGGCGGGGATTGGTGAAAAAAGGGATGTTTCAACCAGGCGTCAATGATCGGTTGGTGCGGTGTACCTTGCGCCGCCCGCTGACCTGCTTTGTCATACCGTTCTCTCCCTTGCGTGATTTCTGTTATGACAGCGTCAATACACATATTACCCGGCCCCGTATCCGCGGCACAGACAGAATCAAATGTTCCATTTGCAGGTAGCACCGTGAGATTCGCAATCCCACCGATGTTCAAGAGTCCGATTGTTTTAACACTATTACAGAACAGTAGATAGTCAATATATGATACCAACGGCGCGCCTTGTCCGCCTGCTGCCATATCCGCGACGCGGAAATCCGCTATCGTTGGAATTCCGGTCTCGTGTGCGATGACTGCAGGTTCGCCAATCTGTAAAGTCGAAGGATAACGAGAAAGGTTAGGATCGGTATTCGTGTCTTTTGGCAAATGATGAATCGTTTGACCGTGTGAGCCGATGAGATCAATATCGCTGGCAGGAATTCCGCTTTTTTGCAAGATATATTTAACAGCTTCAGCGAAAAGGTGTCCAATATAAAAGTTCATCTCGCAGATGTCGTCAACACGACCCGTATCAGGTTGGCAGAGCGCAAGGATACGTTGTGGCACGCCAGATGGAAACGGATAAGTCTCAAAAGCGATAAGGTCTACTTCAGTTTCTAAGCCGTTTCCCGAAATTTCGACGATGGCAGCATCAATACCGTCAACTGAGGTGCCTGACATCAACCCGATAACGATTTTTTTATCTTTCTCAAGCAGTTCAACGAAGTTTTTCATTTTTGTTTAGTCGTAGACATGATATTGGGTTGTGCTATCTTGCCATTCCTGAAGTTCTTGCGTCCATCGTGTTTGGATGGCATCCGCTGAATTTCCGCTTGATAACGCCTCTCGGAGCCAAGTGTTCCCTGCCAATCTATCGAAATGTGATGTTTTGAACGCGAAGTGATCACTATATTCAGAGATTAGCGTAGACAGCATCTGAAGGGTTGTCTCTATCGGGCGGAAACATTCTCTGTCGGTAATATGGATGGCGACACCGTGGCAGGTCTGTTTCGCGTATTTTGTGGTCTCAGACGCAGGCACCGGTGTAAAGACAACAGAACGGAACCGAACCCCCGGCAGTTGGCAGTCGTTGAGTTGCCCTGCCCACTTTTCGCCGTTACACCAAGGCGAGCCGATATATTCAAACGGTTTTGTCGTTCCACGTCCTTCGCTCATATTTGTCCCTTCAAACAGACATAAACCCGGATAGAGTATCGCTGTTGTCAGGGTCGGCATGTTCGGTGAGGGCGGCACCCATGGCAATCCGGTAGCATCGAACCACATTGATCGCTTATATCCGCGCATCCACGCAACTTTTAGCTGACAGGACGGCACGCGTTCCGCCTTTAGGAGTGTCGCCAACTCTCCGATTGTTAACCCGTAACGGATCGGTACCTGGTGTATGCCAACGAACGATTCGGATCCACTTTCCAATACCGGTCCCTCTATAGCGTTACACGTAATCGGATTCGGACGGTCAGTGACAATGAACGCAACCTCGCAGTCCGCGGCTGCTTCCATCGCGTAGAGCATCGTCGAGATATAGGTATAGTAACGCGCCCCAACATCTTGCATATCGTAGACCAACAGGTCTATCCCTTGAAGTTGATTTGCTGTTGGACGCATGGATTGACCGTATAAACTGAAAACGGGAACATTTAATCGGTTTTCGTCTTGCAGGGGCGACGGAACCTCGTCCCTCCTATTGATAGCAATACCGTCTTGTACCGCCCCCCAGAGTCCATGCTCAGGCGTGAAAATCGCCGAGAGTTCGCACTCCGGTACTTCTGCAAAAAGCCGATAATTGTTTTGTAAAGTCGCATCGACACCGGTGTGATTTGTAATAAGCCCGATGGATTTCCCGTGAACCCAATCGCGTTTTTCAGTGAGTAAGACGCTCAATCCTAATTCGAGTGTTTGAACATTTGTTGTGGTAGACATAAGAAGGGTCCAGTGAAATGTGGATTATGTGTTGAGGCTAAGGTTGGGAATAACGATTGAATATCGCTACTAAGTGTACAAGATGTTGTGAAACATCCTCCGAAATTCGATGATACCGCGCCGGTCAGCATCCGGGTGCACCCGATTTGTTAGTAGGATAGCCGCGAGTTTTCTTTTTAGACATATCCGTATTGAAGTACCGGTGAACCCTGTATGATAGAGGCATCCATCGTCTGTTACGATCCAACCGATACAGCGGCGTTCTCCTTCCGCTGGCACGACTTGCCGCATTCTGTCGAGACTCGCCGGACGCAATAAGGTGCCACCGTTATCCATCAACGCTTTACAGAACTTTCCGAGGTCCGTTGAGGTCGAAAAGAGTCCCGCGTTTCCTGAGACCCCGCCGAGGAAATGGGCGTTTTCATCGTGGACCTGTCCGACAATCACGCCTTCACGCCAATCGTAGCGTTCGTAGTTAACCATGCGACGTTCAAAACTATTTGAATCTTCCGTCGCTGCGCAGTTCTTATGCCATTCCTGCGGCGGATTGAAACGCGTCCACCCCATATCGAGCGGCGCGAAAATCCGTTCTTCTGATAACTGGTCAAGCGGCTGTTCTGTTACCTTTTCAAGCAGTTTACCGAGTACGATATATCCTAAGCAGCTATACACCGTCTTCTCTCCAGGCTGAGATTCCAAAGCGATCTGTCCGAGGTAGGAGACGACGTTATCACGTGATCCTGCGCGTAGATAGAGCGGTAGCCATGCCGGGAGTCCAGAGGTATGTGCCAACAGATGTGCGAGTGTTACCCCTTTCTGTCGAAATTCTGGTAGATATTCCGCCGCAGGTCTATTCAGTGAGAGTTCGCCGCTTTCAACGAGTTGCATGCAAAGTGTTCCAACAACAAGAGGTTTTGTCAGCGATGCTAAATCAAAGAGCGTCATACGAAGCATCGGAAGCCGTTTCGGTTTGACGCATCGGAAGCCGAACGCTTCGTGGTAAAGCACTTTTTCGCCGGTAAGAATGTACGCAACGGCACCGGGGAAAACCTTTTCCGAGATGCTATTTTGAATAAGTGTCGAAATTGTATCTTTTAGCAATGGGAACCCCTCACAGGTTAGAAGGAATTTTTAACTATCGGTCTCCGCACATCATTCCACTTCGTTTCACGATGGTTTCTGATGAAGAACACAACACAAGTCCCAAAAAACACATCAGAATTAACCAAAACCTGCTCGAAATGTAATGGAGAGCAGAAAGAGGGCCCATAGTTTAAAATTTCGGTTGACTGTGATACTCCCTATATGATACACTATTTCTCATATTTTTGTTAGCGATTTTTGGTAAATGCGCGCCGCTGCCCAGAGAATCAATCATGCAATTACTTCCAAAAGAACTTCAAGAGATCACAACAACCGAAAAACCGTGGGGCCGCTTTATACAATATGTGTTGAATCAACCGGTTACAGTCAAAATTTTAGAAATTCGGGCAGGCGAACAAGTCAGTTATCAGTATCACCACCACCGAAGCGAATTATGGATCCCACTCGATGAAGGTGCCTGCTTAAAACTTGACGGCACGATTCAACGTCCTGAACCGATGGAACCTGTGTTTATTCCACAAGGCGCGAAACATCAACTTATCGGTGAATCGAAAGACTACCGGATACTCGAAATCGCGTTTGGACACTTTGATGAAGAAGATATCGTCCGCCTTTCGGACAAGTATGGGAGAACTTAAAAAAGAGGAGGGTTTTGTTGGATAGGAAACTTACGCTATTGATTGACGACGGGACATCAGATTCAGTTCTGGAGTCCCGACCTGCTCCTGTGAAAGGACAGGCGGTACAACAGAATGTTGATGCCGATTTACAAAAGATTCACGCACGTTTTCAAGACGAAAGGTCTGTCTCACTTGCTGAATTAGCGTCTACACTGCGTGCTTGGACCCGTAGCCATCTCCAAGACGAGGATATTGATAAGGTTGGAACGTTAGCAGCCCGTGCGCGTGAGGAATTTTCGGTGCTGGTCACCATCGGTATCGGCGGTTCTGATCTGAGTGCTCGTGTCTTTCACGATTCTTTCAATCATCCGTACCATAACTTATTATCCTCTGAAGAACGTGGCGGCGCGCCGGAAGTCTATTTCACCGGCGATACTTTCGATCCACGCAAACTTATCGGCTTGGTTGAGATGCTCAAGGCGCGGAACCTCCTTCAGAAGACGCTCTTCAACGTTATCAGCAAATCCGGTACGACGACCGAGACGATGGCGACGTTGATGGTTATCCGTGAAGTGCTGGGTGATGTCAACTGGCGGCGGCAGGTACTCGCGACAACCGGTCTAACGGCTGACAGTGTACTGTTCCGAATGCATGCACAATCCCCGTTTTATGGGGACACGCTGCTTCCTGTGCCAGATGGTGTCGGCGGACGCTTCTCAGCCTTTTCTCCTGTAGGTCTGTTCTTTCTGGCGATGACAGCCGGAAAAGGCGAAACACCACAGACGCGCATCCGCACCGCATTGGAGGGTGTACAGCAAGCGCACGAAGACTTTTTCTCTGATCGTGAACATCAGGACAAACTCGCCTATCAACTCGCGCGGTGGATTCATCTCGCCGAAGAGGTCGAAGGGACCAAACACCGAAGCAAAAACACTGTTGTGTTTTATAACTATGCCGACAATAGCTGCCTCGGTGAGTGGTTCGTTCAACTCTGTACGGAGTCTGTTCAAGAGCGCGGTGCTGGTCCTAACGTCATAAACGCTAAGGGCCCTACAAGCAACCACTCAATCCTCAACGGTATCATCGCCGGCCCGAGGGATAAAGTTGTACTTTTTATCCATTGGAAGGACCTTGGACCCGATTTAGTTCTGCCGACAAACACCGAAATGGATAAAAAGTTGACAGATATTGAAGGGCTATCCATGACACACATGCAGACCGCTTCCTATCGGGGTACTGCCTTGGATTTTAGCGATAAAGGGGTATCCAACGCAACGCTGGTACTGCCGAAGCGAGATGTTCAGTCTGTTTCCCGATTGATGCGGACATTAATGGATACTATCGCCGTGAAAGGCAGACTCCAAAGGTTGCATCTTGACAACAATGACGGAAATGAGTTAACATATCTTCAAGACGGTGTTGAAGGCTATAAACGGAATTTCCGATCTTTTGCGATGCCACCAGAGCACGTATAGCAGGTGGATTGTCCGAAAAATTGTGTCACTCGTGTAATGTTCCGAAATTTAAGGCGAGATGAAGGCTTGTAAGTTGTAGGTTAAGAGGTTATAAGTTAAGAGAGTTTTCAGAACAGTTGCGTTCCCTACTTATAACTTATAACTTATAACTAACTTGTAAGGTGTGCCGCGAATGAGGAATAGACTCTCTGCTCTCCATTTTCAGGATAAAATATTTATCGCTTACGGTCTCGTGTTCCTTATTATGTTTGGTGCTGTTTTTGGGAGCACCAGTTTTTTGATCCATCTCGCTTTTAAAAGAGAAATTGCTGCCTATGTTGAGACGCGGCAGGCGCAGATCTCAAACAATTACCGAGCGTTCCTTAACCAGGTTCAGAAGGATGTTCAGGCCGCAGCTGCTGATGAGAGGTTACACCGCGCGATTGAGAATCCGTCTTCTTTTCCGTATCAGCCAATATCGGAGTTTGATCTATTCGAGTACGGCACTCCGGACGGCAAACTTCTATATCCCGATCCGCAGACGCGGAGAAACGCACCTATATACCGTTCTTTAGACAACACGGAAGCACATATAGAGTTTAAGCATATTCCGCAACGGCGCGATCTCGGTCAACAGTTTATAGTTCAAGTAACGGCGGTCGGCGAATGGGGCTTTGTTACAGGCGGCTATAACCTACAAACATGGCTGGAGGAAAAAGAGACGATTATCCAGTCCGATGAACACCCGGTCTTCCTTGTCCGGAAACCACCGCTACCTGAACCGACAGTCTTTGGTTCCGAATCGGGCGAGATGTCGGCAGAGGATTGGCTACCGTTGAACAATGCGGCGAGACGTGTGCCTTTTGACGGTTGGCTTCAATCGTTCTCCGGTACGCAACCCGAACAAAAGGTCGTTATCCCCGGATCAGAAGAGACCGATGGGAGTCCATTTACGGCTTCCTTGATAAAGCCGTTCAATTCAGCCTTCGCTATGAACCGTGAGGCAGCACCTGTCGGACTGATTGTCGCCTATTCGCATGCGCGTCAGATGCGGTGGCAACAGCAGCTTACGCTCACACTCCTTTTAAGTGGTGTCGGAGGATTGGTGTTGGTGTACCTCATTAGTTATATCGTCAGTCGCAGCATGGCGCGTCCGATCGCAGTACTACGCGAGGGGGTCAGTCAAATCGCTGCGGGTAATCTTAATCATCGGGTTAACATCGAATCCGGTAACGAGATGGTGCAACTTGCAGACGGTTTCAACCAGATGGCGAGAGACCTGAAACGCGGTTTAGATGCGCGTATGGCAGCAGAACGGGCAGCAACATGGCGGGATGTCGCACGGCAGGTGGCACACGAGATCAAAAACCCGCTTTTTCCAATTCGGTTGTCTGTCGAAAACTTGCAACAGGCGAAATCTCAACCTGAGGTCTTTGATAACATATTTGCTGAATGTACCGATACTGTCATTGAGGAAGTTGATCGCATCGGGAAATTGATAGATGAGTTCCATCAATTCGCACGGATGCCGAGAGCACAACGGAAACCGAACCATTTAAATGATATTATAAAGTCTGTTTTGACGTTATATACCGGGGGTTGGGGGCCGGATTCCGATCCAGCCGATAGTGGCACAGCAGATTCAGAACACGAGAAGGATTCTACCGACGGTGTTTGGATGGAAAATATTTCTAAGATTAAAGTCGAAACCGAATTAGGAAAGATTCCGAAACTGTTGCTTGATCCAGAGCAGATCACACAGGCACTCGGTAACCTTCTAAAGAACGCAATTGAAGCGATGCCGGATGGCGGAACCCTTAAGGTGATAACCTATTTCACACCGAGCACACCATACGGAAACTCTGAAAACCTACAAAACGGCGACAACAAAGCGAAACAAGATGAAGACACGAACCCCAACGGTATCGTTTCACTGGAAATCCAAGATACCGGTTGTGGTATGTCCGATGAAATTATGGCGAATCTCTTTGTCCCTTATTACACAACGAAGTCTGAGACAGCAGGGACAGGGCTCGGTATACCGATTGTAAGAAGAATCCTTGAAGAACACGGTGCCGAGATCGAATTTGAGAGTACCGAAGATGTCGGGACAACGGTTCGTATCTATCTTCTATACAACCCAAATGAACGCGCCGAAGAATTAGCCTTAGGACCAGAAGGATTAATACCGCTCACAGGTTTGACACCGAAACTTGAGACGCAAGATCGGTCAGTAGACCCGCCAGAGTAAAACCGAAACATACTGCGATAGGATAAACGAAATGGAAACTTTTTTGATTGTAGACGACGAAAAAAATATACTTAAGATGTTATCCCAAGGTCTCAAAATGCGGGGGTATCAAACCTTGACCGCTGCGAGTGGTGAGGAAGCTTTGCAACAAGCGGCGAAATCTGATGTTGATCTTGTGCTGTTGGATATCCGTATGGAGAATGGGATGGACGGTGTCCAGACACTCGTCAAACTCCGTGAACGCTACCCGGAGTTGAACGTCGTAATGATGTCAGCGCAGCAAGATATTGAAATCGCCGTTAAGACGATGGAACTCGGCGCGAAACGGTACATCACGAAGCCGATCGGTATTGATAAGATTTTATCGAGTGTCCAACCCTTTTTGGAGATATCGCGCCTATCACAAGAGAATGAGATCCTGAAGTCTCAAATTACCGCTATTGATGATATGGTGGGCGAAAGTGTCGCTATCAAGCACCTCCATTCACAGATTAATCGGGTCGCTGGCAGCAAACTCGGTGTTCTCATCTCTGGCGAGAACGGTACCGGCAAGCAGCTTGTCGCTAACGCGATCCATCAAAAAAGCAAACGTGCAGCGAAAACCTTTATTCCACTCAATTGTGCCGCTTTGCCTGATGAACTTATTGAAAGCGAACTCTTCGGACATGAGCGCGGCGCATTCACAGGGGCGGATTCCCGTAGACAGGGACGTTTTGAACTCGCCGACGGCGGAACCCTGTTCCTTGATGAGATCGGCGATATGAGTCTAAAGGCACAAGCAAAGGTCCTTCGCGTTATTGAAACCGGTGAAGTCGAACGGCTCGGTGGTAATCAGATTCGGAAGGTAGATGTACGGATTATCGCTGCGACAAACAAAAATCTGCCAGAAGAAATTGAGAACGGACGGTTCAGGCGTGACCTCTTCTATCGGTTGAATGTCGTCCCTATTGCCGTGCCACCGCTTCGCGAACGAGCGGAGGATATTCCATCGTTAGTCAAGTATTTCGCTGAACGTCTACAACTCAACATGGGATCCACCCCGAAGGCTATTGATCCAGGGGCTTACACCGTGTTTCAAAGTTACCATTGGCCCGGGAACATCCGCGAACTAAAGAATATCGTTGAACGTCTCCTTATTATGGTGAGCCGAGATGTTGTAATGGCACCCGATGTTGCAGAGGCTTTGGCATTGGTACCACAAGTCCCTTCTGCGCCTAATTTTACTGGCGACGCTATGGATTATCAGGGGTCGCAGTCTCTGCCGAGCGTGGCACTTTACAAACAGGGAACCCCATTGAGCCAGATGATGGATACTGCTGAAGCGCAGTGTATTCTCACGGCTTTGGAAGAATTTAACTGGAATATCCGGCGTACCGCGGAGGCGTTAGAAGTCGAGCGGAGCAACCTGTACAAGAAAATGAACAAGTACGGTATTTCGCGACCGAGTTCCGAGGACTAAACTTGTGGAGCGTGTAGACGAACGATGCTTAAGAAAAACATCGATGAAAACGGCGGGATGACTCGCCTTCAACTGCTTATTCTCGTTGTCTTAACGGTTGTGATTGGGGCACTCTCCTTTCCACCGTGGTCGGAATATCGTAAAGTCGGAACAGCGGATGTCGATGTTGAAACAATTGCCGTTGCTATCAAGAAATACCATAGACATACCGGCGGTTATCCGACGCGTTTGGACGCATTAGTGACGGACCCCGGTGTCGAGGGATGGCGCGGGAATTATCTCGAATCTATTCCTGAAACGCCGTGGGGTGGCAGTTACGTCCTGCTTCAAAACAAGTATAAAATCGGGATCGCACAAGATCACCGGCGCGTTCCCGAAAAATATCGAGTTGGCGGCGTTGCAGAGATCAGTCGCGTCTATCATGTTGACCCACAACTCGGTGAGAAATATTGGTGGTAACCGCCGTGCTTGAGATCTGGATACCAATATTCATTTTCCTGTTCGGTTTAGCAATCGGTAGTTTCCTTAATGTCTGTATCTACCGTATCCCTCTTCCAGACGTGTCTGTCCATTCACCGCGCCGCTCTTTTTGTCCCGCATGCAACGAAACGATAAGTGTTTACGACAACATCCCAGTTTTGAGTTATCTGATTTTACGTGGAAAATGTCGGCATTGCATCGCGCCGATTTCGACACTTTACCCGTTGGTCGAGCTTGCCACGGCGGGATTGTTCCTTGTGATGTACTATCGTTTCGGACTCACCCTCGAATTTCTGCTCGCGCTTATTTTCGTTGCAGTGTTAGTACCAATTTTTGTTATTGATGCACAGCACTACATCATTCCGAATGTCCTCATTGCCACTGGACTGATTCTCGGTATTGTTATCATCTGCGCGATCGCATATCAACGCGGCGATGTCTGGTATCTGCTGATTAGGCTTATCGGTGCTGTTGCGGGTGGGTTCGCGTTGTGGTTGGTCGCTGTTATCGGGAGTGCTGTCTTACGCAAAAAAGCGATGGGTGGCGGCGACATCAAACTGATGGCACTCATTGGACTCTTTCTCGGTGCCTGGCCCGAACTCGCGATGGTGATAGGCTTTTCTGCATTCAGTGGCGCTGTCGTTGGAACCGGCCTCATTATCTTTGGCATAAAGGATCGACAAAGTCCGATCCCGTACGGTCCCTTCCTCGCAGGTGCCGCTGTGATTGTCCTTTTATGGGGAGATAGCCTCTGGCGTTTGTACTTACAATCCGTTGGCTGGAATTGAGAAAAACGACCATTACCGACCCAGACCCGGTACGGTTTTTGCTGGGGTGTTTCTTTACGGTTTGCAACCGGGGTCCCCACCCGTTACTGGGAAGGGGAACCCGGTTTTACACGGAAGCCTTGAAGACTTCAAAAAACCTCTTTAGTCCTGTAAGAATGTTATCTGTGTAAAAACTGAATATTGGGGAGACGTTATGAAGACCTTCTACCTAATCACCTGTCTATTGATGTTGGCTTTGAGCCAGCAGGTTGTGTCCGCGCAACAGCCACTTGCACAACAAGCGTTTGCTATTTTTGAAGAACACTGTCTCGACTGCCACGGCGAATTCGGTTCATATACCGACCCTCTTCTCATCAAACGCGCACATTTAATCGTAGAACGTATACAGCCTTATGCCAAGAAACAGGTTGCAAATTGCCATTCGTCCGGGCTGATTGGTTCATAGCGTCGGAAATGGATAGCCTTGTCCGCGAGGATATTACACGTTATCGGCAAGCGATTGAAGCTGCAGGCAGCGTGTTCGGTGGTAATGAGCCGATACAGTTGCTTGTCAAGCAGTTTGAGGGTCCACTTGATGCAGCACATGCTGCGGCAGAAGTCGGATTAGAAACCGCCGATTTCCTTAAGGAGATTCGTGAAAATAGGATACTCCGTAAAGCGGGGTTGTTAGAACTAATGGTGGAACCGGTTTTTAATCCCGAAAACGGGGAATCACGATATGGGACTGTTAAGCGCGATGCATGGGAATCGCAATTTGCGGAGATAGTTGCTGCCCTACAAGGACAGGTTATATCTGAGGAACTGGGAATAATTAAACCCACTTACAAATTTAGAGTGGAGCCGAAGTATCCAGACGCTGCTAAAAAAGCGAAGAGGGAAGGTACAGTTATTCTCCAGCTAACCATTGATGAAAACGGGCTCCCTAAGGATATTATCGCATTGACAAACCTCGGATTTGGACTCGAGGCGGCAGTGATTGAAGCACTAAAAAAAACAACCTTCAATCCGGCAACGAAGGCTGGTAAGCCGATCAGTCTCAATAATGTTCAAATTCCTTATGAGTTTAAAGCAGCGGATTAGTTGGACAGAAATACACTTGCGGCAATGGCATTAATTCCATTCGACTCGTGTTGGAAGGAATCCAGCGAAGACCAGTCGTCTCTACGGTTTCCGTTGTGTGAAGGATGTAACACCTTAAATCTTTTATCAAATTCGGTGAACCTTTAATTCGTAGCATAACCTGTTAGGTTGTGCAAATTTGCGCCCCATAAGTGTCAATTTTAGAAACAACAACCGTCTCAGACCCAAGCCCGGTAGGTTCGGTTTCCAACCGAACCGGATTCTACAGAGAAACCTTGAAACCTTCAAAAACCTCTTCAGTCGCGTAGCGACGCGATGTTTATAGCAGCGTTTTCAAGCAAAAACCCAAGCCCCGTAGGGGCGACATGTTTATATCCGTGTTACAAAATACAATGAAACAATCACTAAATTGACACCTATGGAGAAAATATGCACAGCAACCTAAAAGCCTTCCGCAAAATCATCTGTTTGTTGATGCTCTTTTCGAGTCATCACTTCGGATACGCACAGCAACCTATTTCTTCACAACAGGTGTTCACTGTCTTTGAACAGCACTGCCTCGACTGCCACGGCGAATTCGGATCCTATAGCGATGTGCTTACGATTAAGCATAAAGACTTAATCGAAGATCGCTCTGTCATACCGGGGCAACCCGACATCTCCGAACTCTATCTGCGTCTGCTCGGTGATACGGACACAGGGTCACAGATGCCGTTGGGACAAGACCCTCTTGATGCTGAAGAAATCGCCACCATCCGCCGCTGGATTGAAGCAGGCGCGCCAGACTGGGAAGCAATTCCTAAACCCCAACGCCGCTTCATCACAACTGAGGCAATGCTCCAAACCATTCATACTCACGTGACCTCTCTCACTGCCTTTGATCGTTCCTTCGCACGCTATTTTACACTGACGCATCTCTACAATGCTGGTGCAAGCGATGACAACCTCCGCGCCTATCGGAATGCTTTGTCAAAATTAGTTAACAGCCTCTCGTGGGGTGCCGAGGTCATCAAACCGAAACCGATTGACAACGAGGAGACAATCTTCTATATTGACCTTAGGCACTATGAATGGGACATTAAAAGCGATAAGTGGTACAAGATTGAGCAGGCGTATCCCTACGGTGTACGATTAAAGTCCTCGACGTATACAACGCTATGCGAAGAGACAAATTGCGAATTACCGTTTGTCCGTGCCGATTGGTTCATCGCTACCGCGTCCTTACCGCCGTTGTACCATGAAATCCTTGATCTACCCAAAACAGACCGAGAGTTAGAGACACGACTTGAGGTGGATGTTGCTGAAAACTTAAAAAATGCCCCGGGCGTTCGCGTCTGGCGTGCAGGTTTTAACGAGTCTGGTGTGTCCGTTAACAACCGTATTGTGGAACGCCACAAATCCCGATACGGTGCGTATTGGAAATCTTATGACTTTGCGGGAAATATTGGCACACAGAACATCTTCACACATCCACTTGATTTCACGCATGACGGTGGCGAGATAATTTTCAATCTCCCCAACGGTCTACAAGCATACTATCTCTCCACAGCAACAGGCGAGCGGCTTGATGAGGCTCCGATTAACATCGTCTCAAACGCTGGGGCGAGAGACCCTGTTGTCCGTAATGGTCTCTCCTGCATGGGCTGCCACACAGAGGGAATGAAAACGTTTGAGGATCAGGTGCGTTCAGTGATTGAGCAGAGTCGGAACCCTTCTTACGACAAAGCACAGGCATTGCGTCTCTATGCGGAAAAATCAGAGGTGGAGAGCCTTGTGCGCGAGGATATTGCGCGTTATCGGCAGGCAATAGAAGCCGCTGGCGGAGTCTTCGGTGGTAGTGAACCGATACAGCAGTTGGTTAAACAGTTTGAGGGACCGCTTGATGCAGCACACGCTGCAGCAGAAGTCGGATTGGAAACTGTCGATTTCCTTGAAAAGATTCGTGAGAATAGTGAGCTGCAGAATGCTGGTTTGTTGGTGTTAGGGGTTGAGCGTGGAACTGTTAAGCGGGATGCTTGGGAATCGCAATTTGGTAAAGTAGTCTCTGTGCTGAACTTTGGTAAACATAGCAAACCAAGACGAATTGATACCGAAATCAAAGTCCGACAACTCTTGGAAAAGTGGCGGAGTGCGTGCGAAAAAAAGGACATCAAAACTTATATGTCTATCTGATATTTATCAAAGTTATCATGGAGGCAGTCATAATCAAGAGATCGTAGGTATAGCAAGGTGAAAATGCGTTTGTTTTGAAAAAGTTGCTTGATTTTTAAAGCATGAAATGGCATCCTAATGATTCAAAAAACTACCCTTGAATCAACATCAGGAGGACATTTCATGCAGAATCACTTTATCAAATCTACAATCTTTTTTCAACACCTTCTTTGTTCTTACTTTCAACGCATCACTTCGCAAGTTGTTGAAACACTCCTCGTGCTGAGTGTTTGCCATCTCTTTGGACTTTACAACCCGAATCAAGTTTCCGATGCCTTGAAACTCCCGAAAGCAAGGCTTTATCGGTCAATCGGGGCTCTGAGTCTCTATCATGCCAAGTCTTTGAATCTCAGACTTGGGTGTGCGATGGCAGTCGATTTCATCACAGACACTGAAAGCAAAAGTGCTTCAACACAATCACGGCGGTGTATCACTATGAGCGTTGATGATACGAATCTACCTCGGGACGGAGAAACGCTATCTTACAGTTCAAACTACTACTCGAAAGAACATAATGCTCCTATCTGGTGTCAAAACGTCTTAGGCATCACGCTGAAGGTTGGCGATATTGTTCTGCCTTTAGACCTGCGCTTTGTGAGTAAACAGGGACGTGGCAACACAGATAGACCGAGTCTCGTTCTGACGATGCTCGAAGAAGTCTTAGTGTTCTTTGACGCACACGGTATTGATCTGAGAAAGTATCCGATCACCTTCGACTCGTGGTATGGGAGTCGAAAACTCGTTGATGCCTTATCAGATTTAGGATTCGTTTCTATTCTCATTCATGGAAACCAAAACAACTATGTCATGCGCATCGGTGATACGACTGCGAAACTTTCAGCACATAAAAAGGACGTAGAGTTGCGCGAAGATCAATGGGGATGTACCAAACCCATCTGTCGGCTAAAAGCAGAAAGTCGAACTTTTGGCAACTGCGTCGTGATCTTTTTTCGAGATCGCGGTAAGATACGAACCCTCTTAGTCTTCGGCAAACCGCTACGCACGTCTGAGGCCGTCAGGATTTGGTCCCAACACCACGGTATTGAACAGTTTTGGCGGTATTTGAAATCAAGTTTGCGCGTTTCCTCCATAAGTCTCGAAAGCAGAGAAGGGGCGTATGTCAGTCTTGGTATAAAAGTTATGAGCTACCTGATGTTGCTCCAAGTGAGCATCGCAGAACGCCGCACATTTCATCAAATACAACTTCAACTCACGGGAGAAAGGCAGATACTCACCGACTTCATAACGCATTTTCATGAACTAACCCCTAAAGAACTTTGATCAGTATTGCTTTAGCATAACTTTTGAGAAATACCAGTTTTTTAATTCCTATAGTTTGGACAATTTATATCGGTTGGACGTTGCGTTTTTCAACGTTTTTTATTTTTTCGCGAGTTTTGAAGGTCCGAAACATAAGTGCGAAAAAGCATATTTAGGTTTCCCAACGCAGACATTTGGACATAGCAC
>JAJDXV010000121.1 GCA_022823085.1 Candidatus Poribacteria bacterium | reverse complement strand
CCCTATGACCATTGACTTCGTAAGAACGAACGCACACATATTTTACAGGAGTGAAAGTTTTCTAATTCCTCTAAACCTAATGACATCAATACGAAATACCGATAAAAAAACCCATTTAATAGACGATTTTATACTGTTTTGTATTGAAAACAAGGTGTTTTTTTTTCACATAATGGAGGCATATTAATTAGCATTTTTTAGCATTTTCACAACCGCGTATTGAGAAACCATTGATAAATAGTGGCTTCCGAGTGCTTTTGAGAAATACCAGTCGGACATTTAGATGCAAAAAACAGTAATTTCCGTCCTTTAAACCCCCTAAATCCCCCTTATCAGGGGGACTTTAAGATGGAATGCGTAAGTCCTATTCATATAACGTGGCAGTGGTGCATATCACAGCGAGCATGATTGGCATTGCCCATGCAAGATCGAAATGTGCTGCGAGTTCGCCATAGGATATGGTTTTTCTCTCTTTGGCGCGCGCGACAAGCATTGGGAACATCTCTCTTGCGCGGACTTGTGAGATACGATTTCCAAACATTGTCCAATCGCCTGGGCTGTTGAATAATAAATTGAACGTTTCCATAGTTGTTCTGCTTCTTACACTTTGGAAGGGCGTATGCCGTTCATGGTGTTATGGTCTGTTGGTGTTTTAGGTGCTCGTTTTCAGCGATAAGTGCTTGTATCTGTTTGTCGTTTGCTCGGTCCCTCAAAGCACGCCAAGCGAAAAGTAGCGTTATGATGGCTAAAGGGATTCCTATAAAGACGTTCATTTGGGTTCTGATGGCACCTATTTCGCTATTGTTTGTCTTGATTTGGTTGTTTACATTATCAAGTTTCAAGCCGATGTATTCTTTCATGCGGGTTTCGGATGCCGTGATTTCTGCTTTGATCTCTGTTTTGACTTCCTCGCGGACAATCAAGCGTATCTGATTGAGGTCCGCGTCAGTCAACTCACCGAGAGACGGTAAAGCGATCAGAGAAAAGAGTATTGAGAATACAAGTATCATTTTCATGAGGTGCTCCAGTTCCAGTTTGATTTATTCGCCTGCAAAGGTGGGAGGGTGGCAGAAACGGCTTGCACCGTTCGTAGCAGTGCCACCCCGAACTGATTTAAAGAGTGTAACAGATAGGCGAAAAATAGGCAAGGTGTTTATACAGTCCACCGTCTTAGTGTCGCTCCAATTCAGCACCGCACTTCGGACAGGTATCCTTCCACGCTAAACGTCTCCCTTCACCGCAAATATCGCAGACACCGAGCGGATATTCATCCGGTTTCGCACGGCTACCTCCCTTTTTGTACGTTACGATTAACCAAACGGTTTTGCCGTCTTCTTCGTAACCGTAAAACGGACCTTCCTTTTTGCCATCGTAGGATTTGCCGACATGTTTCGGATAGGCTCCGCTGGATCTTAGGTTCCCGTTTTCATGGTAGGTAATACAAGGGCCCTCGTATTTGTTATTACGGAAGGAGGCTTCGCTCGCTTTGTTCCCGTTTTTATGGTAAGTGATCCAAGGGCCGTCCTTCTTACCGTGAATATAGCCACCCTCGCTTCGCTTATTTCCATTCGCGTAATAGGTGATCCAATAGCCATGTTTCTTGCCATCAACCGTTTCACCCGTTGTTAATGAGTTCGCCGAGTTTGCCATAAATATATTCTTGTGATGCAGTGAAACCTCACGGCACCACTTCCCCTCGACCTTCAGTGGTCGCTTTGAAGATAGCATTAACCGCCCCAAAAAGGGACGCTAAGTTACCGAGATTAAAATTCGTTCTGTTTTGGGTGAAAATATCTTCAACAAGTCGACCAAATTCCCACGATTTTCCATCCGTAACAATGCCGTATACAGGGAAAGTAGGATCGTCGTTTATCTTTTGCGCAGCAACCAATTCCGCCAAACATTGTCCCCACCCTTGTTCAAAATCGTTTTTCTTCGCCTCGACCAAGATTATCAAGGGTGTTCCCACGATAGGCTTGCCCAATTCAGATTTTGTCGCAACAAAATAATCTGGTGTACCACTCAATATCTCATCGTAGGTAATAGATTGTCTTATCCAGAGGACATATCCATCAGCGTGGGCTTTATAGACTTCTCGTAAAATAGGAAAGATAACTGTTTCACACGCCGAATCCTCGGAGGCGAAAAGATTGAAGTGTTGCCTGTTAAACTCAAATTCTTGCAGAAATTGCTCTGAAGGATTTGCAGTTTCATCAACGCTGACAAAGTCACTTTCGGTGTATTTGATTTTGAATCTTTCCATAACTTCAGGAATTGTTTTGAAATTGCTAAATGCCATCAGTCGACCGCCTTCTGTTTACCTAATCTTCCGCTACAAAGCCTAATCCTTTAGGTTTCGGATGTAGTAGCGGTACCCTGGGTTGTGTGAAGAAAAAGACTTGACAATTGGCTAAAACGGTTTCAAGCAGCTATGAAAAACGGAAACCCAAACCGAGTTATTACCGGGTTCAAGTTTCCGACATGAGTAGTTGTTAGGTGTAAGTTATAAGTGGTAGGTTAAGAGTTTTTTTAAACTTATAACTTATGTACTTTATGTTATCGGGCGTTTTTGATCCGTCCCCATGTGGTTGCAAGTTTGGTTTTCGGGTCTACCGGATAACTATCATCGCCGAAGAACTCAATTTCGCCGATTTGGAAGTACGCGCCAGCCGGGTTCGATGCGGTGTCAAAAGTAACATGCCGAAAGAACCGATACCCGTTTTTTTGAACGTCGTAATCTTCGCCTGCCTCAAAAAGGACGACTTGCAGTCGCTGATCCCAAAAGCTATCGCCGTCGTGCGCAAAGATAGTCTCAAAATCCTCGCCGTCGTTGGACCCCTGAACTTCCCATACTGTAGGGTCTCTTGCCGGAACATCGTTGGCTGAAGACATGGTGAAGTGTGTCAATGCGTATTGCTCCTCAAACTCAGCCATTACCCATAGTCCTTCATCTGGTATGCCGCCTCCCTTTCCGCAGCACCATTTGTCATTGATGGGGCCGAGGCGGTTATCGAAGACGTTAAACGAAAATTCGCCGCCCCCGAATCCAGGTTCCTCGTTGGATGAGAAAATGGCATCGTATCCTTCATCTTCGTCAGGTTCACCATCGTCTTCTGGGTCGGTTAGGTCTCCTCCGAGGAGTGAATCCGTTCCTGTTCCCAAGACTTCCTCTGCCTGTGCCATGTTGCTTGTGCTGATAACACAATAGGCTATCATCAACACAAATCCTGCTAATACCGATATAATTTTCATACCGTTCAATCTCCTAAAAAATGATTCTCACTTTTACGTGAGTTTTGCGTTAAGTAGGTGCGTTTGCATAAACTGCACCCATTTTACCATACCAATCTTTATTGACATACGCCCACAGCTAAAGCAGTGGGATTCTTTACGACACTCCCGCTGCCCTCGCTTTTGGCGGATTGTCGGGTTTAGACTTGTAGTGCCAACGCAGAATGCTGTTGAGGTTAGGAACGCCGAAATTGGAAATATCGGCACTGGAACTCCTGACCTCTAACGATACAATAATTATATCACAATATCACCTAAAAGCAAATGTTTTTTGGATCTCGCGACGGATTGCTGGCGCTAAGGTTCCCATTTTCATGATAGGTGATACAAGGCCCTTCGTATTTTCCATCGCGGAAAGAGGCGCCGCTCACCTTGTTCCGTTCTCAAGTCCGCTCTCCATTTTGCGGCGTACTTGAAGAAACGCCCAAGCAAAAACCCCATAAGCGATCTGCTTCATGACGAGTTACGTATTTTGATTTACTTTTTCCATCAAAGCTGCATCAAGATACGCCTCAAATTTCTCCAACGTTTTTTTACCGATGCCTTTGAAACCCTTGAGTTTCCCTTCATCAATTGCTGTGCGGAGCGAGACAAGGCTATCGACACCGATCTCTTCGTAGAGTCGCTTAATCGTTTTGGCACCGAGCCCCGGAATAGGCACGAGTTCGACAACAGTTTGTGGTGTATCACCGGCGAATTCCTCCAGTTTTGTGCTGGTTCCGGTGTCCAAAAATTCCTCAACGATTTTCGCGACGACTTCACCAGCCCCTGGAATTTCCTCTATTAAGCGTCCTTGGGCGATGAGGTCGGACATCGGTTCCGGGAACCGAGAGATATAATTCGCCAACCACGGATATCGGGATACGTGGTCTTCAGGATAATCAGCGATAATCAGAAAAGTATGAAGTTCCAAGAATTTCTGTGCGATTTCATCGTTTTCATGCCAGCGCGTCCGACCTTTGGCATCAATGTAAGAACCTTCCTCTAAAGTTTTCTCATCACTCACTGTTTTCTCCTCCAGTGTAGTATCTGAATTGTGGCATCCCATAGCGCGACTGCTTTATAGTAGATTCCGTAATTACTTGGACAGTGGCGGGGTTACATGAAGATTAAATAAATATTTCGGTAATCGTTAAAGATCGCGAGCACAGCTCGCTCCTACAGTAAGAGATTATTGTATTACCGAATTAAATTATTAAACTTCATCAAACCCTGAAGAAACACCCCAGCAAAAACCCTGCAGTAGGGATAGCGTGCTATTCATAAAGTTCCGTCGCGGTTTCACCGCGTGCGAAACGGTGTGCAGTCTGAACAGCGGAATCGTTCCCGGAATTTCTACGGATATCCGTCGCCCAGCGTGCCAATCCAACAATCATCTGGTTTCTGGCAGGATGCGCCTCGCACCTTTTCCATTCTTCGGATACTATATAAATTAAACTGAGGAGGTCACCACCGTTATCGTCCTTGAGGATACAGAGTCCCATTTCCGACATTAACCGTTCCGCGGAGCCCCCAGCGTTGAGATACTCGCGAGTACGCCGCCCAATTTCTTGGATGCGGACGGATTCAATCGCATCTATAATCTCTGCCAATGCTGTCCCTTCATCAAGGACTTTAGGCGTTGCGGATGTTCGCGGCGCTGTAATCGGTTGATGCCGAATATTAAGCCATCGGTTGTTGAAAAATCGCCACGCGGCATGATAGAGTGCCTTCGCAGCGACTTTGGTGCCCCCGTACCGAAGCACTTTCCTCACTGTCGATGCAATTTCCATCTCATCCCTGAGATCCCACCACCCCGGACTCATATTCACGGGTGTGCGTGCCATCCGATCCGCCGCGGTCATGAGCATAGTTGTCGCCAGCGTATTAATCGGAACACCGGCAGTGAGTATTTCCGTTACAGCATCAAAAACCTCGTCAAGGTCACCACTCACAAGTGCCGCTGAAAACTTATCTTCATCGTAATCAACAGCATTTTCGACGGACGTTTCCTGTGGCAGTTCATCAAAGATATGCTCAATCTCCGCCAGTTTTTGGATAGCTTCACGGTGAAGTTCGCCCGGTCTGCCACGTCCTTGCCCAAGAACCTTTGCGCCGAGACTGCAGACCAATTCACCGGTTAATTCCCAGCCGAATCGTTCCAGCAATTCAGCCAAGTGTGCAAGATCAATAAGATTCCTGTAGTGGTTGAGGAAGAAAGGTTGAACCGCACATTCAAAAAAGAGTGGGATGATTTTCTCATCATGTCCTCCCAACCGTCGAGCCGTGATGAGGCACTTTTCGACACCTTCCCACTCCTTATCAGCGGTGAAGACTCTAATCCAGTTCTCCAGTTTCTGCCAATCAATAGGCGGTGGCAGCGGTTGACGATCCGGTCGATCCCCGAGCCTGCCGGATGCGCCCTCTGCAGCCATCATCAGCGGGATGAGCCGGTCTTCAGGTTCATACAGATGCGCGACATTTACGCCGTTCATCATCATCGCCAACTTTCTACCACCATTGAAGGCATCCTCATCCGTAGCGATATGGTGTCCCATGTGTCTCACCATGATTTCCAACGTCTCTTCTTCGGAAACGCCTTTTGCTAACATAATGGCGATCGCTTTAGAAAGCGTCCAACTGTCCGTGGACAGTAATCCCTCTTTCAACAAGAGAAAATGTGCATCGTCGCGTTTCTTTCCGCCGCTGGCAACATCTATATAGATATCGCCGTTCCGAACTTCAACAGGGAACGTGGCGAGGTCATCACAACCGCCGGTGAAACAGCCGCCACCCTCCATGTCGTAACTCCAACCGTGCCAATCGCACGATAAAACACCCTTCCTGACGCGTCCTCTTACGAGTGGATACCCCATGTGGGGACACTGGTTATCCGTCGCATAGACGGTGCCTTCATGCTGAAAGAGGGCGATACTATGCCCTTCAACTCTGACTGCCCTCGGTTTTCCTTCCGCGACTTCACTGAGCGCAGCGACTTTGACAAAATTTCCATTTGCTGATGACATTATACTCTTCTCCTATCATATACTACTGGTAAGACACACCTATTCTTACCGAACTAATTCTGTTAGAAATGTTGCAACCGTTTTCCGTTTTGCTTTCTTGGCATAATCCAACGGTGTCTGTCCCGTATCATCACGTGCGTTTAGATCCGCACCGTGTTCAATCAACAGTTCCACTTGATTTTTCCCGACACCCTTCTGCGCAATGAAGTGTAGCGGCGTTTGCCCTTTATCATCGGTTACATTCGGGTCAGCACCGTTTGCCAATAAACACGCGACACCGTTTGTTAAACCGCGTTGTGCAACCCAATGTAGTCGCCTTTATTCACAGCCTCAATATACTCTGCCTGTGGGAAGTGCCGATCGTTTTGGTGCATAAGAAATTATTCCTCAAAGACCTCAATGGTTGTTCTGCCTTCAGCAAACCGCATTGCGGTCGTCGCTGCAGATTTGTTATCCGTGTTCGATCGGATATCCGTAACGTAGCGCGCCAATCCGACCAACAGTTGATTCTGTGCAGGATGCCCTTCGGCGCGTTTCCATTCTTCAAGCACGGTGCGCAGTGTCGGCAGCACTTCGCTTCCCGTATCATCCCACAGTACCGTATGACCGATCTCTTCCATCAGTCGCTCAGCAGAATAACCCGCGTTTAGGTAACCGAGCGCTTTGGGTCCGACACCTTGAACGTTGAGCGTCTCAATTGTCTCAATAATGTCCTTGAGTCCCGCTGCCTCATTCGTAACGTCCAGTTTTTCTTGACCCAAGGGTTCGCTGAGAAGCCGTGTAGGAATGTTTATCCAGCGATCTGCGAAAATTTGCCATGCAACATGGAAAACGCCTTTCGCCGCAACAAGGTTTCCACCAACCTGTTGCGCACTCCGTAAAGATGCGGCGAGATTGAGTTCCATTGTTAAGTTTTCCCAACCCGCATCTACATTTACAGGCGTATTTGCCATGCGGTCTGCTGCAATTAAGACAAGCGTTGTAATCAACCGCTCCAATTTAACACCATCAACCAAGACTCCCTGGACAGCCTCAAACGAGCGTTGGAGATTGACACTCGTGAGTGCCGCAACGAAAGCGTCTTCGTCAAATTCAGCATCTTGGTCTAAGGTGGCATTTTCGATGGCTGGAAGCATTCTTCGCATCAGTTGGATAGCGTCTCTACGGTATCGTTCGGGTTCATCTGGGCGATGTCCGACGAGTTGCGCGCCGAGATAGAAGAACAGTTCCGATGCCCGTTCCCACCCAAATTCATCAATCACTTCAGCAAGATAGCTGACGTACAGCGGGATATGAGAAGCATCAATAAAATGTGGTTCAACCGCACACTCAAAGAGTAGTGGACACAACTTATCCGCGTCCGCTTTGTGATATGCAGTGAACAAGCATCGCTCAATCCGTCCGGATTGCCCTTCATAAGAGAAATTACGGACCCATCGACTGATCTTCTCCCACGCAATAGGTTCCGGTAATGGTACGACCTCAAGCCGCTCCGATGCGGGTCCCGCGGCAGAACACGCTGCAGTTGTAACAGCGATGAGTCTATCAGCCCCACCGTATTTGCGTCCGACTTTCAGTCCATTGATAAGTTTGGAGACATCGCTTCCGCCTTCCGCACCGTGAGAGGTTGCAATGTGCCGACTGACGTGTTCGAGAATCGAAGCCATAACTTCTTCTTCTGGCACACCCCCTTTCAGTAACAGTGCGATCGCTTTCGACATCGTCCATCGGTCTTCACTTAATAGCCCCTCTCGGAGGAGCTGCTTATGTTCTTCTGCGCGCCGGTAGATCATATCGCCTGGATCAATCCAAATTTCGTCGCCTCGGACTTCTACCGGAAAGACGCGTAAATCGTCGCATTCAACATGGAAGCAGCCGCCGCCCTCTAAATCGAAACTGCGACGGTGCCAATCACATGTTAAAATACCGTTTCGGACTGTTCCGCGTGTGAGTGGGTACCCCATGTGTGGACACTGGTTATCGGTTGCATAAACCTTTCCATCAACATTGAAGAGTGCAATGCTACGACCTTCTCCCATCTGAACCGCTTTCGGTTGCCCTTCAGGCACCTCACTTAACTCGGCGACTTTCACCCAGTTTTGTGTCTGATGCTCCATAATTTCGTGTTCCTCCAAATTGTGTTTGTCCACTATAAAAACATTAATCCAAACTTAACGACTATAAAGTATTATACCACAAAAAACTTAAAATGTCAATAGAAAATTTAAAATAGGTAAAAATAAATTAATACTAAAAGGCAAATAAATCTATCGTGCCGTGCTGTGCGCTTTCAAATACCCAAAATAGCCCAGACTATTTCCTGCTTCCTCTTGACAACCAATCTCCTATGACCTCTTCAAACGGCGCAACAGGTTCAAACGGCTCATCATAATCCCCACCATTATGACTCACCTCACATGAGTCGAGCCATTGACGCAGCGACTCGCGGGTTTGTTCTAATCGCTCGCGTTGGTCGTCTGCTAAGTTGGTGGTTTCGGCGCGGTCTTCAATCATATCAAAACACAAATCTTCGCTGCCATCATCTGATAGATTGGTCAAACATTTATATCGGTTATCCATCATAGCGATGGTCGGTGCGTGAAACATCGCGTCTTTTCCACTATTGAACCGATACGGAATAGGGGTCGGACGTTCTGTCATGTCTCCTTCAATGGCCGGTAGCAGACTGATGCCGTCAATGGGGCGATTATCGGGCATTTCAAATTGCAGGGTTTCGGCGATTGTCGGGAAGTAATCGAGGGTGCTGCACGGCATTTCCACCACACGTCCGGGGTCCGCATGACCCGGCCAGTGCAAGAGTGCAGGCACGCCGACACCGCCATCAAACAGAGAACGTTTTCGTCCGCGCAAGCCGCCTGTTGAACCCCGGTTACGACCCTCCTGACCTGTGCGTCCTTCCGGTCCGTTGTCCGAACAGAACCAGATCATCGTGTTTTGGGATACGCCCCACGCTGCCAAAGTGTGATTCAACCGTCCAACCTGATCGTCTATTGCGGTAACACAGCCGTAATAGTGCTGCTCATTTTCGCTGTATTCGGCGTACATTTTGCGGTATTCCGGTCCGGCAAAGACTGGGGTATGCGGCGCGTGAAACCAGATTGTCGTAAAGAACGGTTCGCCTTTTTCAAGCGTCTGTTCAATAAATGCGATTGCGCGATCCATCAACACCCGGGAATCGCATCCTTTTAGATTCTCCGTCGCCAGTTTTCCGTTCTCGTAGTAAGGTGATGCCCACGGTTGGTCCGAACGTCTACCACTGCTCTCAACACCGACAGCGGGATCCCAAGTTGGCACTGCGTACTCCGTAGCAAAAGACGCATCGTAATCCCGCTCCCACGGCGGCGCGTAATTACGTGCCGGATTCCGATTCGGCTTCCCCGAATAATTTGGGTCCAACGTTCCAAGATGCCATTTTCCAAAATGTCCGGTTGCATAGCCAAACGATTTTAGCATTCGCGCGAGTGTGATTTCTTGTGCGGGTAGATGCCCACGGTTGGCATGTGTTATGCCGTATCGAAAATAATGTCTCCCGGTCAAACAGGTCCCCCGCGTCGGGGAACAGACCGGTCCGCCCGCATAAAACCGCGTAAATCGGATCCCATTAGTTGCCAGTTTGTCCAAATTCGGCGTTTTGATAATTTCATTTCCGTTAAATCCGACATCGCCATATCCAAGGTCGTCGCACATCATTAAAATTATATTCGGTGAACGCATTTTAACCTCCATTCTGTCCGACTATTCTATCCTCTAAGATTATCAAATCTGCCTTTTTATTACAACATATACTTTATCTCTAACCAAGACTATTTAGTTCTCGGTTTTTTTCTCCAATTTTGGCCCCCAGACCTGGTAGGTGCGGCTTGCAACCGCACTATAGGTGTCAATTTAGGGATTGTTGCATGGTATTTTGTAATACCGATATAAACATGCCGCCCTTACAGGGCTGAGGATTTATAAACTGATGCTGCTATAAACATAACGTCCTTACAGGACTAAAGAGGGTTGTGAAGTCTTCAAGATTTCTCTGTAGAATCCGGTTCGGTTGCAAACCGAACCTACCGGACCTGGGAGTGCGACGGTTATTTTTTCTAAAATTGACGCTTATGGTGCTATTTTTTCTCCACTCGTAAACATTATGGGGTTCTGATGCGTTTCACATAGTATCTTTAAAGATACCCGCTTTTCTGCTTTATGTCAGGAAAAAACAAAAATTGTCCAAACTACAGTAAATAGAGGAGGCTTCATGAACACTCTTAACTTTTTCAGTGTCCGTGCTTTTTTTACACTTGCAGTTCTCGTCGGTTTACTCTCTTTTGGGGGGTGTGGCGGCAGCGAAGACGACCCTGTCAATCCAACAGGCACCCTTATATCGGAAGAATTCAAATGGCCCCCCGGAGCCATAGGTGAATCGTGGGAACTCACAGATGCGGAAGTCGCTGAACTGTTAGCGATAAACCCACCGCCAAACTGGTACGAAACAGAAGACCCCGAGTTGCGTAACAAATATTATTTCGCCCAACTCCTCAAGCAGTTCGGGGACATTCCCGAGCTCCGCTACATTATAGTATTTGATCTAAAACCCAAGGATAATATCACACTTGAGCAAGCCATCGCTTGGTCTGAAGCCATGTACCGCCTCTTCCCCAGTACAGAAAATCTAAAAGCACTGAGATTTATCAGCTCACTGCCTCCCGATGGGTATATACCACCACAAGACGAACCTAAAAATGAAATAGAGGCATGGATGGCGAAGGATCCTGAGGGATTCATTGAGAGCCAGCGATTATTATTTGTGGAAATGTATGGAGACATCCCAGAGGTCCACACTTATCTGAATCTCGCGCGAAAACAGTTGTTGGGAGAAATACTCACAGATGCGGAGCGTCAGGAAATGCAAGCTGCACTTTCACATCTTCGGCAACTTCGAGGACAGGATGAAAATGAACAGGAGGATGATAATGACAACTAAAACTCGCAATCACCGACATACATCCTGCCTCTTACCGAAACCTCGGGTGTCAAGAACTCCGAGTATACCTTATCAGGCGGACTTTAAACTGAATAAGTGGGTCAATTGCCTCGCGATGCGTTGAGAGGCGCAGTGTGAAGCGGATATCAAACATTCGCTCCATAGGTTAACGGTTGACTACGGTTTATTTTTAAACTCACGTTAATCTATGAATTTTTCATTTTTTGCACCCAAAGTGGTAAAAAAAGTCTCTTTAAGAGACAGTAGGGAAGTTTTAAATCTCCTGCCACGTTCCATAACCGAGAGGAGGAAATACGTATGAGAAGAATCATATTATTCGCCCTGTTTTTAGCAGTGGTGTTAAGTATCGGACAGATACACAGCGCATGGGCAGACGAGTTCGTTTTTGCGTGTTTTCCTGATGGGCAATCGCATTCGGACGTTTGCATGATAAACTCGGATGGGTCAAATTTGCGCAGGTTAACAGAGAGTCCAAGGAGCAAATATTGGCCGACTTTGTCCCCCGATAAAAAAACGATTGTTTTTGGGCACGTCAATAAACTTTGGCTCATGAATACAGACGGAAACAATTTGAGGGTTCTAAGAGAGGATTTCAGTTTCGATTTGCGTACGGCTTGGTCTCCGGATGGTAGCAAAATTGCTTATGGCGTAATTTTCGCCATTAATATTACTATAGTTTGGACAATTTTAAGAATTAAGATGACAATAAGCAGAAAAAAGGGTATCCTTTCATAATAAATCATAAACCTTGAAAGGACATATCTAATGACCCCTCTTTCCTGCTTAGAAGACATGTTATCAGACTTTA
>JAJDXV010000084.1 GCA_022823085.1 Candidatus Poribacteria bacterium | reverse complement strand
TTCAATTGTACGATTTGGATCATGGTTTTGCTTTACATATGTGCCCGTTCTTAGGAAAGATCGCGAGCGCAGCTCGCTCCTACAGAGGAAGACGTATCCATATATATAAAGTGAATAGGTACAATTGAATGGCCCTGGGATTCACTGTAAGGTCGCGGTTCGTAGAATAATCCTGTCCTCGGTCCAATTATCGCGATACCATGTACACGCCTCAAAGGTGTCGTTGAGCGTGTCCATGCGGTGATTTAACATTGTCCGGAACTGTTCTTGAAGTTCAGCGGCTTCGGGTGCGTCAATTAGGTTGCGGGTTTGGAAGGGATCGGCGATGTTATCGAAAAGCTTCTCGCTCCGATCTGGACGATGGACAGCGTAGGTATGCCGTTTTGTGCGGAGGGCTCGCCACTCATAACCGTCTTCCCATTTCGCGGTACACCCCATTCCTTGCATGAACGCTGCCTCCGGTTCATCCGTTGTTTCGTTAAATGCAGCTCCGCTTAAATCTGTGCCTTCAACATCATCAGGAATTGGCAGATCCAGCAGAGATAATAGCGTTGGCATGATGTCAGGTGTATTCAGACATGCGTCCGAGACGTGCCCCGCTGGTATTTGACCGTGCGATCGGAGGAGAAAAGGCACTCTTACTGCCTCTTCATAAAAGATATTTTTTGCGCGGCGACCTTGCGCCCCAAACATCTCGCCGTGATCGGAGGTAAAGACGAAGATCGTATCGTCGCGCAATCCGAGGTCATCAATGGCTTGTAGCAGCCGCCCGATATTTCGATCCAGATTGGCTGTCATTGCGTAATAGACATGCATCCATTCAGGCAATTGCTCCCTTTGTGCGGGGGACATAATTGCCCACGTATCGCCGTAGGGGTCATTTTCATCACGATAGTTGGGTGGCAACGGAAAGTCGGTGTCTCGGAATATCTCGTAATCAGCGTCGCGGACGTTGTCTTGTGTCCACGGGTCGTGCGGTGTTCCGATAGAGAGGAAAAGCGCGAAAGGGTCGTCTGTCGTTGACGCTCGTTGCAGGTAATCAATCGCCATATCGGTCTGTCCGTCTGGCTCGTATCCGGGAATCACGATTTTCTCAGGCGAATCTTTGTGATAATACGCGTCAAAATAGAGGTGATGAAAATTGTATGCCGACCACTCTCCATCGAAACCGAGCCGATGTTCCCCGGGTGGAATGTAGGAATTTCTCGGATCGTTGTGCCTTCCCAATTGATTCGCCCACAGGTGCCATTTCCCAATATAACTTGTTTGGTAGCCGTTTCGATGCAACACATGCCCGAAACAGTCATGGTTCGGATTCATCCGCAGTTCATTAATTGCCATGCCGGTGCTACTTGCGTATTTACCGGTGAAAAGTGAGGCGCGATACGGGGCACACATCGGGCTGCCGGAGACAGCGTTGCAGAAATCGACACTCTCAGTAGCGAGATGGTCGATATTAGGTGTCTGTGCGCGGGTATCGCCTGCATAGCCGCACGACTGATAGCGGAGTTGATCCGCGAACACATAAACAAGATTGGGACGTTTTTCGATTGAACGAGACATTAACACGCTCCGAGACAAGAATTGTTTCTATTTTTGGTGCCTTCAGCGTAACATACTTCAGTAGATTCTTCAAGGCAAAACTCGGTAAGTCGCGAGCCATTTTCGGAAGCAGTTGGCTACGGATCAGGAGGCTTTCGCCATTGTCCCTCAGTGACTCGGTCTACCAGCATACGTGCTTTTTGGCTTGCGCGAACCTGTTTTTCGATTTCAACAGGGTCCCAGTCTGCTAACAGTTCTGCCTCAAGTTCTCGGCAAATTGTCTGATACGTCTCGTCATTCGCGAGGTTCCGAAATTCACCCGGGTCTTCGGCAATGTCGTAAAGTTCTGGTGGGTCGCCGAGGCTATAGTTGAATTTATAGTGTCCTTTCCGCAGCATCGCCATCGGTCGTTGGACCCCGTGTGCAAGGTATTCGGAGAACGCGAAATCTTTCCAATCGCTTTGGGAACCTTGTATCAAAGGCAATAGGCTATCTCCATCCGACTGACTTAAGGAATTTGCTCCGGCAATATCAACAAACGTCGCTGTCAGATCAACGAGCGAGACCACTTCATCAATGCGTTTTCCAGCGGATAGCCTGTCAGGGAACATAATCTGTAGCGGAACACGAGCGGATGCCTCATAGAAATTCGACTTCCGCCACATGCCGTGCTCGCCGTTCATTTCACCGTGGTCGCTGGTATAGATGATAACGGTATTCTCCAACTGTCCGGTCTCCTCAAGTGTTTTTATCAAGTTACCGATTTTTTCATCAAGGTAGGTAATCAACCCGTAATAGCCTGCTCTCCCACGCCGAACGAGTTCTTCAGGAAAATCGACACAGCCGAACATGCGTCGCATCCGTTGGTAAACGGGGTGTTGGTTTTCGAGGTGTCCCTCTGGAATGTTGGGGAGATCAATTTCGTCAAGTGGGTAGAGGTCCCAAAACCGTTGTGGCACAACGAGCGGGAAATGGGGTGCGATAAACGAGACATTGAGTGCCCACGGCTGTTCCTTCCGAGCGGGGTCTCGGAGGTATTTTAAAGCCTCAGCTTCTGCGAGGTCATCAATTTCGATTTCTGTAGTTGTTCCCGGGCGTGCCTGTGCGAGTCCTTGCCATGGACGTTTTGCGGGTGGTGTGCCGTTATCCCAGTCTGTAAGTCCGTGTTGTCGTTCTGCGTGTAGATCTCGGGCGAGTTGTGCGCGAAATCCGTGGTGTTGGTCCATTCCACCGAAATGCTGTTTCCCAGAGAGAACGACATCGTAGCCGGCGGCGCGTAGGAGGTGTGCCCATGTGACAGCATCTGGACGCAGCGGCGCGGCGTTATCCCAGGCACCGATTTTATGGATATACTGACCTGTCATAAACGACATCCGAGACGGCATGCAGAGCGGCGAATTGCAGTAAGCGTTGTTAAAGGTGACACCGTCTTCAGCGAGCCTATCCATGTGAGGCGTTTGGACGAGCGGATGTCCATAAGGACTGCTGTACATCGGTGCGTGTTCGTCGGACATGATGATGAGGAGATTGGGGTGTTGTTTTGGGAGCATGGTGTTCCTATATCATGAGAAAATTACCAATTTCCTCTAAGATACCATCTCTTTTGCACACTGTCAAGAGAAAACAGATGTCTTCAGCAATATCAACATGTGAGAAGTTGCCATGAATATCCAAAAACGTTTGACACATGCTGTAAATTCTGATAAACTTTATAGCAAGTTCGAGAAGATCACCATGTGACCAGTTTTTAGTAAGCTCCGATGCATCGCGAAGAAGGAGGAAAACCGTGTCAGTTGAAAGAAAAAAATGGGTACTTGATACTGTTGAGAAATTATCTGTCTCTGAAATCGAAGAATTAAAGCATTACTTGGAATACCTCGTCTGGAAATCACAACTTTCAACAGCAAGTCTTGAAACCCTACCAGATTCCCCAAAACCTGAACCAACGGGCCAACCTACACAAGTTTTAGCAGCTCTTAACAGGTCACATCAGGTGTCAAGAGAAGATGCTGAGGCATTGCTTCAATCAATTAAAGAAGGTGAAATCCCAATCCGGTTTGATTCCGATTTTGATGAATCGGTAGGTAAATAGTGATGCGTTGAAGGACGTGCTTCTTGCTCTGGAAACATCGCGGTAATGTCTTTAAATAAGAGCGGCTCAATTCCAGCAGGACGCTGAAATCGATTTTCCTCCACAAGTGGAGTAGAGATGTGCTCCTGCGGTGTCAACATTGCAGCAATATCTTCCGGCAACTTGACATTATTCCGCTCTTCAAAGTCGGCAATGCTATCGTACCCTTTACAAAACAAAATGGAGATATCCAATCCTTTGTCCTTTGCCATTGTTAGGTCGTCTTTAGCTTTCTTCCACTCCTTTTGGTATAACCAAGCTCTGGCGCGGGTGTAATAAACTTGAACATAATCGGGTTTTAATTTTAATGCCTTCGCATAATCAGCAAGAGCCAAGTCAAAATTACCTTTCAGGAAATAAGCAAAACCGCGAAAGTGATAGGCATGTGCCTCATTCGGATTCAGTTTTATTGCCGTGTTATAGTTCGCAATAGCGGAGTCAAAATCACCTTGGAGAGAGTAAACATCGCCGATTTTGCGATAGGCATAGGCATCGTTGGAAGTCAGTTCTATTGCCTTGCTATAGTTCGCAATAGCAGAATCAAACTCGCGTTTGTCGCCGTAGGCGTTGCCAAGATCAATGTAAACACCAGTATGCTCAGGTTCAAGTTCTATCGTCTTAGTATAGTCCATAATTGCCCAGTCAAATTCGCGTTTGAGACCGTAAGTGTGCCCGCGACTATAATAGAACCTGGCGTGACCCGGTTCAAGGGATATTGCCTTGTTAAAGTCTACAATGGCAAGATCCAGCTCCCCTCTAATTGCATAAGCAGTCCCGCGACCGTAATAAACCTCAGCAAGTTGCCTGTTTCGTCTTATCGCGTTATTATAGTCTTCAATAGCGATGTCAATTTCACCTACACTGGCGTAAGCAATGCCGCGCTTAATGTAGGCTTCCGTATAATCTGGATTCAGTTTTATAGCAGCGTTATAATCCTCAATCGCCAAGTCAACCTCACCTTTGGCAACATAAGCGTTGCCACGATGGTAGTATGCTTCGGGATAGTCCCAATCGTAGCTGCGGCTCCTGTGTATCGCGGTGGTAAAATCCTTAATTGCCTCGTCAATCTCACCTTTGGCCTCATAAACGATCCCTCGGCCGCAATAGGCTTTATGAGGTCTCCCGGTGAGGCGAGTTGCTTGTGTATGGTCTGCAATCGCCAAATCAAACTTACCCATTTTCCGGTAAACCTCCCCGCGGCGAACATAGGCTTCAACAAAACCGGGTCTTAACTCAATGGCTCTGCTAAGGTGTTTGATGGATTTTTCATAATGCGCCAATTTCGTTTCGGTCGCCATCCCCTGAACCTCCTTATTGTTAGGTTAAGACATATAGTACTCTACATAGGCTTCCAGATGAACATCCTGATTTCTGATAAAGCCATGGAGATCGTTGTAGATGGTTTTGACAGATATACCGTGGTACCTATGCAGGTACATTAACATCAGGCGTTTGAATTCTGTCGGAATATTGATAATATCGTTCTCGTCAGGATTGATAAATCCATTGGGTGGTCTAATAAATACACTTTTCTGGGCAATAACACGATTTATCGGTTCATAAGGTTCTTTGATGTTGTCGGATGCTATAACGGACTTTTCTTGCAAGATAACTCGCCCATCTTTAGTTTTGGAACGAGAACCACTACAAGCAAAGAAGAGCGCGATAAGGTAATCTGTAGTGAAGTCTATGAGGTTGGTCTTACCGCCGTAGTGTTGGATTTCGGCGAGACGTTCAAGTTCACTAATAGGCTTACGAAAATACGCTTCAGCTTCCTCTAACATGCTTGCTTGGACAGCTTCTATATTAAATCGCGCTGCCTCAACATCAAACGCTTCATGTTCAAGAAAAACGCGGTAAAGATTCGAGGAAACCTTCCCATAATAAGGATTTTCCTGATAGTGTTCAGGTTCACCGCGGTAAAGATATTCCCCAGTATCGGCTTTTTCTTCTATTTTCCGGAGTATTTCATCAACTGTGCTTGATTCGTTTTGGTTCTCTTTGTCCATACACTTTCCTTTGTAATCGCAATGCTGCTTAAAATAGTAACACGTTCCACAAAGGATGTCAACCGAATTTAACAGCGTGAACGGTCGCGAGCTGGAGCTCGCTCCTACAGCATTTTGCTTGAATTATTCTTTGTAAAGTGCTATGCTGATTTTATCAACAAATACAACATAAAGGAAAACATTATGGGAACCGAAACCAGACCGAATATCTTACTTATCACCAGCGATCAACAACATTGGAATACCTTGGGGTGTCTCAATCCAGAAATCCAGACGCCTCATTTGGATGCATTGGCACAGGAAGGCACGCTCTTTAACAGAGCGTATTGCCCGAATCCTACTTGCACACCGACACGCGCCTCTATTATCACGGGAAAATATCCGAGCCAACACGGTGCTTGGTCTCTCGGCACGAAACTCTCTGAAGATGAGCACACCGTCGGTGAAGATTTCACAGATGCGGGGTACCGGACTGCCTTGGTCGGAAAAGCGCATTTCCAACCGCTCCATGGTACCGAGGAATTTCCGTCTTTGGAATCTTATCCGATTCTCCAAGACTTGGATTTCTGGCGGAGTTTCAACGAACCGTTCTACGGGTTTGAACACGTCGAACTGGCACGTAATCACGCTGATGAAGCACACGTTGGGCAGCATTACGCTATCTGGATGGAAGAAAATGGATGCACCAATTGGCGAGATTACTTCGCACCGCCGACAGGGAACGCACGGGGTCAACGCCGGAAGTGGCCGATTCCAGAGGAATATCATTACGATACATGGATTGCGGAGCGAACGAACGCACTCATGGAAACCTATCAGCAGAACGACGAGAACTTCTTCCTCTGGGCAAGTTTCTTTGATCCGCACCCGAAATACCTCGTGCCAGAACCGTGGGATACGATGTATGACCCTGCAGAATTGACGGTGCCTTCTGTGACAGAAGGCGAACACGACAACAATCCGCCGCACTTCCAACTAACGCAGCAGCGAAAGCCCGATTTCTCCGCTTGGCGTGAGAGCGGGAAGGGCGTCCACGGCTTCAGCTCACATCTACGGGATCGGGATGAACTCGCTAAAGATATTGCCGTCTACTACGGTATGGTGAGCCTGATGGATAAATACATCGGGAAAATGTTGGCGAAACTTGACGAATTGGGACTTGCAGAGAATACACTGGTCGTATTCACGTCCGATCACGGACACTTTTACGGACAACACGGACTCATCGCAAAAGGTGCTTTCCATTACGAAGATGTGATTCGGGTGCCCTTCATCGCGCGGTATCCGGGTGTTGTGCCTGCAGGGCAGCAGTCCGAGGCGTTGCAGACGCTGGTAGATTTAGCACCGACATTCTTGAGTGCTACTGGTATTGACGTTCCACGTCCGATGACGGGTGTAGATCAGATGCCGGTCTGGTCGGGAGAAGCAGAACAGGCACGCGATCATATCATCGTCGAAAACCGCCACGAACCGACAACGGTACATGTGAAAACCTACGTTGATGATCGGTATAAACTGACGGTTTATTACAATCGGGAGTACGGTGAGTTGTTTGATCTGAAAGAAGATCCTGGAGAGATCAATAATCTCTGGAATTCGGCTGAACATGCGGCATTGAAGGCAGATTTAGTCATGAAGTTACTCTTCGCGGAGATGGGAAAAGAGCCGCTGTGGATGCCGCGAACTTCGGGGGCGTAAAAGGCAGACAAAGTAGGCATCCCTTATATTTCAGGACTTACGCAATTTGCGTCCCAAAAGCAATATATTCCACTCGAGAAGTCAATATTTTGGTAATTTAACCCCCTAAATCCCCCTTATCAGGGGGACTTTAAGAGTGGTTGCGTAAGTCCTATATTTAAGAGGTGCGGTTAAGTAGGATATGGTTTGTTGCTAAAGGATTGAAGGACGTTCTTGTATCACAGGGATCACGTAACTCCGAATTTTCACACCCTCAACTGTTTCGGTCTCCAGGCGCGGCTCTGGCTCTACCCGATGATCAAATACGACATAATAGCCTTCTCTGACACCCTCCAATTTAAGATAGGTGGCGAGTTGCTTTTTACCGGCTTGATAGCGGCTGGCCCCTCTCCAAATTTTCGTTTCGACAATATATTTTCGCTGATTGTGGTTAACGATGAGGTCCATCCGCCCGCGCCCGGTTTGTACCTCTATGTGCATTACACCGCCGACGAGCTTAACAAACTGATCAAGATAGGCAAGCAGGAGGTGTCTGCCCACGGATTCTCGGGGCGTATCTGGTACCTGCAGAATCCGGAAACCTGCGCGCCCGATGAAGTCCCGGAAATTATCAAGGAGTGATGTGAGGTCAATATGTCCAGCAGGTGTAAGGTAATCGCCGAAGCCCGCGTCCGTGTCTTCCGGGAGGTACTCGTGCTCTAACCCATTTATCAGCGGTTTGAATGTCTGTAAAATACAATAGAGATAAATCGGGTTCAGGATTTCACATAGACCGTCAGCTCCTTTAGCAATCACCCCGTACGTAAAGAGCTCGTTGATAAGCTCATCTCGGAGGTTAAAGTTTACGCTCTCTTCAGCGGCTGTGATTCTCATGAGCAGCTTCTCAAATCGGCGATCTCTGCGAATATTGGTAGTCAGATGTGTAAGATTGGTGTTGTCTTCTTCAAGGAGCTGCGCGTGTGCCTTTGAAAAATGTGCCATCGTGAAGGTTTCTGTTTTCGGAATGTCCAACGCTTCAGTAAGTATCTGTCCAAATCGATTCACAAGGAACGGTTGACCAGCAGTCTGTTTGTGAATAGAAGCAATGACCTCTGGCGCGAAGGCTTGTCCCACTTCATTTGTATACTGTTGGAAGAGTTCTTGGATCTGTTCAAGTGTGAAGTTCGGCAATTTGAATTCATCTTGGATATTGAACGGTGAAACAGACCGGTCGTAGTCGAGCTGCGCGATGCTCTTGACCCCCACGATACCAACACTATAGGGACATTGCATCTCCTGAGAGAGATAAATCTGGCGGAGCGAATACAGAAAATTGCTGATGACTGTTCTTGGGATGCCATCAAACTCGTCAATGAGCAGTACAACCCTTTTGAAAGCGGGAACATCTTTGTGCGAATCACTGTCCAAGAGACTTGTGAGTTGGTTAAAAAACAGCAGCATCGAAAAATCATCATTTAGCGTTGTATTCGCCAAAAATTGCGTTAGTGCCTCAGAAGGCGCGCCACCGCGTTTTTCAAAAATGCTCTCAATTTGCATGCAAATCATTTGGTAGAATCGATCATAAAAAACGGCTGACGTAGCACTACGCATTATTTGGAAATCCAACAAGATAGGAAAATAGGTAGGATCCTCAGCTGTGAGCGTATTAAGTGCCAATCGGAAAAAGGTCGTTTTTCCGGTCTGACGTGGTGCGAACAGCACAATGTATCTGCCTGCTTTGACCCGGTTGATGAAATCAGCAACCTCCGTAGTGCGCGGAACAATATAATGCTGCTCAGGACGCACATGTCCGTAGGTCCCAAAACTTCTCATTTCGCCTCCTGTTTCTTCTGCTCCGAGTGGCCATGTCACGCATAAGGTAAATCAATATCGCCGTTTCCAGTGCCAACTGTCGCTTCCTGAGATGAGGGGCCGGATGTCTTCTGGCAATGTCTCAATAAATTCGGGACTCACCTCGTTGCCGGGCCATTCTCGCACCATGGGTGGTGTGTAACCGGAGATGAGGATAACGCGCTCCTTTTCGCTACGGATGGCTGTTGTACTATGAATCAACGCTTCGGCAAAAAGCAGCACGGAACCGGCGGATGCTTCGACTTGGTAGATGAGTTTATCATCCGAAAGTGCCGCTTCGATCATTTCGCTTTGATTCCACGTTAGTCGGTGGCTGCCGGGTATGACGCACGTCCCGCCATCGTCGGGACCGACATCGGTGAGATAGGCGAGCGTCTTGACGAAGATGCAGTGGAACTTGTTCTGTTCTATGTAAGTGCCCCATCCGTGTTGCGTTCCACGATGGAAACCTGTCGGGTTATAGCGGCGTTTGTGGAGTTCGTCCAATTCTGTCTCTGGGTTCCGCTTGTTAATGATCGCCTCGGTTTCCTCAAGGCGGACTGTGCCGCCGACAACTTCTTCAACAAGCGGCACGAGTTTTGGATGTGCAGCATATTCTAACAATGCTGGGTCATATTCAACAAGATTGCCGAAAAGGACATGGTGTTCGCTTCTCGCGCGAGCATAGACGCGTTTGGTATTCAAGTTCTCGTCTGCTTTGATTCTGTAGAGCGCGCCCTTCATCCGCTCAACTTCATCGTCGCTCAGGACGTTCTCTAATAGAACGAAACCGTAGATGTCAAAGTGTAAGCGTTGTGCTGGGGTTAGGCAGACCGTTTCACTATTTTTCATCTCCCACCTCCGGGTTTACAAGCCACTCTTACAGCCCACGCTTAACTCGTCCCCAGAAGGTAGCGAGTTTAGCACTTGGATCAACGGCGAGATTGAGTTCCTCTGCGCCTTCATAGACGAGCATATCGTCCACATAACCGTTTGCGACCTGTCCCCATACATAGAAAGCGACCCATTTAGCGACGGGACCGAGTGCTGGATTCCGAAAGGGAAGTCCTTTTTCAGGCTTGGCACCCAACGCATCTTCCCTATCATCGCCTACGTAAAAATCAAATTCGCTTTTGCCGACATCAGCGACGATACGGACGTACTTCCATGTATCGGTCTCAAAATCTCCAATGGGTTGCCACGCGCCACCGTCGTAAAGTCGGACAATACCGGCATCCCAATTGATGTAGGTGCATCCGTTGTTTTCGCCAATATTGTCGGCAGAAGCGACTTTGAAATTGAAGGATCTACCGCCGCCTTCAATATACACATAGAATTCGACCGAAATAATAGGGTTTTCGGTTTCTATGGGGATACCGAGTCCATCTCCATCGGCACCGCCTAAGATAGCGAGTGCTTTTTTATCGGTTTTGACGGTTTCGCCAGAAACTTCAAAGTTGCCTCCAAATTCCTCCCAGTCTTTGGGTGGATTACCGGTGGCGAATTCCTCAAATCCTGTTCGTACGAACACTTTTTGTGCGTCTGTACTTTCCACGAAAACAAAGGTTAAAGTAACGGCAAGCGTTAAGATAACATATTTGCAAAAAGTCATCTGTATATTTTTCGTCATTCTTATTTCTCCATTCAGAATCGTTTTAATCCTCAATAGTGAGTTTGGTGACATCAATAGAAGGTTCGGGGTATTTCATGTCCAGTTTTTTGAGTGTCTCTACGATACACTCTGTGATAACGAGGTTTCGATACCATTTTTTATTAGCTGGAATTATATGCCACGGTGCCCAATCTGTACTACATTTTTCGAGCATGACTTCATAGGCCTGCATATAATCCTCCCAATAGGCGCGTTCGCGAATATCAGATGCCTCGACTTTCCAATGTTTGGTCGGATCGTTAATCCGAGATTCGAGACGCTCTTTCTGTTCCGCTTTGGAGATGTGAAGGTAAAACTTTAGGACAACTGTCCCATTTTCAACGAGCATCCTCTCAAAATCGTTGATCTGCTGATAGCGTTGCATCCATGCCTGCTCGGGTATCAGGTTATGTACGCGAACGACAAGGACATCTTCATAATGCGAACGGTTAAAGATGCCGATTTTTCCTTTCGGTGGCACGGCTTTGTGCGCGCGCCATAAGAAATCGCGGGAAAGTTCATCGGCAGTCGGGACTTTGAAACTGACGACATCGCATCCTTGGACGTTGACCCCCTCCATCACACGCCGAATGGTGCCGTCTTTGCCACATGTATCCATACCTTGCAGGATAATAAGAAGCGCGTGTTGACTCTCTGCGTAAAGCAGTCCCTGAAGTTCGAGCAGCTGCTTATGCAGTTTTTTGAGGTGTTTTTTGGTTTGTCCTTTCTTCTCGTAAGTTCCGGTATACTCGGGTGGGTAATCATTCAAGTTGATGACCTCACCGGGCGTAACAATATTCTTAGCTTTAAGTTCCATTTTTCACCATTAAATCCTGCCACCGTTCCACTACATTGTGCGGCGTACGCACCCTTAAGCAATCAGTTTCACGGTGGTTGCATGGGTTTGGGTCATGAATAGCCACGAAGAAAACATGACGACAGGAGATAACGACAGTAACTGCCACACGAACTACTGCCGGCTCTCAACCGCCAATTATTGTGATAAAGATTCATAATAGTTATCAACGAGTCGTCGGTACTCTGGTGGGACATCTTCCTTGGCAACTTGGGTGAGTTGCTTCTTTTCCTGAAGCGTATTGAGCCGTTCTTCAAGTGCGGCTTCCAACTTCACGAGGTCCCGTATAACGAATTCATAGTTCGGGAACGGATTTGATCGGTTTCCTGGGCGGTAATCCATGGTATCCAAGACATCAAGCCAAAGTTCGTTAATCTCACGTTCGGATTCTCTACCACCGGTGCGCGCCTGTTCTTGGTTTTCGTTTTCGGTTTGCCCGGGTTGTTGACCCTCCTGCCCTTGTTGTTGTTGTTCCTGTTGGCTCTCCTGCATGGCTTGTTGTGCCTGTTGCATACGTTCCTGAATCTGCTGTTGCTGTTCAGCGAGTTGTTGCTGACGCTGTTGTTGTTCTTCCGTCTGCTCTTGCCCCTCCATTGCTTGAAGTTCGCGTTGGATGTCCTCCATCTGTTCTCTGGATTGCTGAAGTTGTTGGAGTGCGGCTTCGAGTTGCTCCTCTTCGGTACTTGCCATATTGGCGCGCGCCTGTTGCAGGTCGCCTTGTACCTGTCTCAGCGTCTCTATCACATCCTGCTGGTTCAAGTCAGCGGCACGGAAGCTACGCCACTGTAGTGCGCGCTGCGCAGTTGACATATCCCCGGCGGTCTGTTCTTCGGCAAGCCGTCTTGTCGCGTCAGTCACATTTTGGGCTGCCTCCGGATTCTCCTCGCCGAGTTGTTCGGGTAGGTTTCTCAGCGTGCTCTCAAGTGCTTGAAGGTCGCGTTGCAGTTCACGCTGCTCGTTAGCAAGCTCGGAGGCTCTCCGCAAATCTTCGGGCTGTAGTTCCGCTTGCCGAGAACGGTTTCTCAGTTCTTGTGTCTCCTGCTGGACACCAGACTGGTCCTCTATCAACTCCTGCGTCTGCTGTGTTACTCTTTCAAGTGCGGAATCGGCGAATTCGGATGCGACCCGTTCCAGCTGTTCAATCGCCTCTTCAAGTCTCTCCTGTGCTTTTTGACCTTTTGCGGCACTGAGTTGCGGTTCCTGCTGTTGCATGCTTTCTGAGGCTTGCTGCATCTGTTCACCTGCCTGCTGCATCGCCTGACCGGCTTGATCCAAGCGTTGTCCTTGTGTACCCTGTGCGTTCTGCTGCATCGTGCCGAGCTGCTGTGACATCTGTTGTGCCTGCTGCGACAACTGCCCCTGCTGTTGACTGTTCTGTTGCATCTCGTTCTGAGACGGTTGGCTCTCACGTCCCATCTGCTGGCTCTGTTGATTCAGCTGCTGTTGATCTGCCAACATCTGACGTGCCTGATCCAACATCTCCTGCGTCTGCTCTTGCATTTCCGAATCGAGTTCGTTTTGCTGGTTTTCAAGTTCGTTTTGCAGCTCCTCCATTTCGAGTTCAAGATTTTCGGCAAGTTGCGGATTACTGTTCCGCATCTGCGTCAGGACTTTCGGTAACTCAAGGCTGACTTTTATCAGCAGTTCAAGTGCCTCTTGCTCTGCTGGTATAGCTTCATTCGGTTGGGCAGCATTAAGGCTATCGGCTGCTTCACGCATATTGGCGATAGCGTCTTCCAAGTTCATCAGAATTTCTGGCGTGACTGCCGATTCACCTTGCATCGCCAAACTATACTCATCAGCGAGTCTTTGCGTTTTATCGATTAATTCGTTCTGTTTATTCGCCGTTGTCCTCACTGCGCTCCGATATTCCTCGGTAATTGAAGGCGGTTCCGTGTTAATGTGATTCGCTGTTTCACGGATAATCTGCTTCTGTGTGGCAACCATCTCCAAGGCTGGATTCGATTCTTGTTGTTGCTGTTCTCCGTCCTGAGCCTCACCCTCTCGGAAATTCTCATTAAAGGGACGGATCTCAATGAAGTAGATATCACTATTGGCTTCACCGGGCCCCGTGTGTGTGTTATTGTCGACGGCACGAGCAAAATAGGAGATAACATCCCCCGGTTCAACGTCAAACTCCTCAAGATAGAACGTGTAGCTGCCGTCGGCGACGCGGCGTTGGCGTGTCTCAATAGGTGCCGGTTCGGGGGTGGTAGCTTCCAGAGCCAGTTCCTGTAGTTCATCAGCCCCGACACGATACATGAGTTTCAACGCCGAGATCCCGTAGTCGTCGGTCGCCTCAGCGATGACTTCCACTTCACCCAGCTTCGTCGTTTTTATATCTCGCCCGGGTTCTTTGATGACAACTGCAGGTACTTCGTCTGGAATCGCTTTTACGGCGTATTCAATAGGTATCTCGTTGTTGAAACCGTCAATACATAACAATTGAACAGTATACGTTCCATTTTCAACAACATCAATGCTTGTTGTAAGAGTGTTTCCATCGGAGATAACCATTTCGGTTGTGGCGGGTTCGGCTGTTCCAATCAACCTTTTCGTGAAAGACCGATCCTTAACATCACGTCTCATGGAAAATGTTGCGGTTTGAATCGCTTTGTTGGTTGTGAGTTTGAGTTCGGCCTGTGTCCCGACTACCGCTTGTATATCGCCTGTACCGGTTTGAACGACCGGTTTGAGTCCTGTGTAGTCGGGGTAAGTGTAAGCGACAGAAATTTCTGTCACCTTCGGCATTTCAAACACCTCAACAGTGTAACGTTCCGAAATTGCCTCGTTTACAGTAACATAATATTCAATATCTGCATCAATGTTAAAAATTTCATAAGCGAACCCACGTTTATCGTCGGGGTTTTGCAACATATTGATCTGTTGTTGCGTTGCCTTGCTCTCCCCATTAGGGTTCTCAGGGCTGGAAAGTCGATCTGCGTTATCCGTCTCCATTTCATTTCGGCTATCGTTTTTTGGAACATAAAGGGAATGTGCGTCCTCGTAGGTTAAGACAGCTTTATCAGCAGATTTGCCAGTGACAGTAACGTGAATCGGTAAACTTTTCCCTCGGAGGATACGTGCATTCCCCGGTTCAACAGTTAATTTGGTCGTTAAAACTGGATCGGTTTTCTCCCAAGGTACGAGGACCCGGAGGAGACTGGTATGGATTTCAGTCGGAAAGATAAGAGCGAGTACACAACAAGCGGCAACAACTAAAGCCGCGATGCCGACCTGTTTCCGGGTGCGGCTATGATCAATTGTCGCTTTAAAATCTATACCTTTTACACGCTCGGTGGTATCTTCAAGCAGGCGTTGGAGCATGTGAGATTCAACGGGGTCTGTCGCGTCCCGATTTCCGAACTGGATAGCACTGACGAGTCTATCTTCGAGGTCCGGGTGGTTGCGTTCCACATTGAGTGCGACATCTCGGAGCGTCAGCGATGCTCGGAGCGGTTGAACGAGGTATCTGTATAAGAGGTACCCGATCACACCGATTCCAGCTATCAGCAGTGCTATCCGGACAAAATTTGGGAGTGGCATCAACCAATCAACAATAGCCTCTCCCATAAATAGAGCGGTTAAGCCTGTCAGCACAATGGCGAAACCTGTCCAGAAGATACTCCGTTTCCAGACGCGCCGTGCTTCCAAAATCTTTGCCTGTAATTCTGCGTAACCTTCTCGCGTATTCATCGTTTTCCTCCACCTCAGATAAAGACAATGCTTACGGCTTACTTTTTTCAGCCTTTAGTTGTGTCTTCTGCCACCCGTAATCAACGTTTCCATTATAGAATTTGTCTGGATTCTCGACTGCCCAAATTTGTTTATGGATGATCCAATTATTTGGATCTAAAGCGAGTGCCTTTCGCCATTCAGCCATGGCTTCGTCTTTTTTGCCGTTTTCGAGCAAAATGAGCCCGAGTTGAAAACGAGTTGCTGCTTCAGCATTCGTCTTTACGGCTGGCTTGCTTGACGATTTAATATCATTGAGCAGCACCGCATTGTAGCTTGGGTCCAATAACCATTTCTCAAGCATCGCAACGGTTTTTTCATCTTGGACGTTAGCACTGAAAGGTGCTTTCACCAACCGTCCGGCTTCATCAATCATAACTCCGTAAGGGATTGCTTTGAGGTTATAGCGGGTACCAAGTATGTTTTGTGAATCAACGAGCGTAAGAAAATCGGCATTTGCTGCGTCGTGCCAAGGCTGGACGACAGATGCGCCTTGTGCATCGATGGCAATTGAGATCAGATTCAAGGTTTCTTTGTGTTCGGCATAAAATTTCTGCCAACCTGGCAGTTGTCCACGGCACCCTCACCAGGAGCCCCAAACGTAGAGAAACGTCTTTTTCCCTCGGAAATCGCGTAAGTGTCTTGGCGTGCCCTCTAAATCGGGGAGTGTGAATTCAGGTGCGAGGTGTGTCGGATGGATAATCTCTAATTGGTTCTCTGAGGGTTTGTAAACTTGAAAACCAAAAGTTTTCGAGATGTGCGCGGGCGGCACATACGTTGCGCCCCCGATATCTATAGCCCCCTCGTCCCCGCTTTGGAATTCAAGTGGCACACAGAGTTCCGATTCCACGCCGCCGCAAAGGACCATCATCTCCGTTCCTTGCGGATATTCTACCTTCAATCCGAGTTGCTCGGCGAACGGTTTTAAGGGGACGAACCACGTCCCATCTTTGGAAATCGGTGATAGGGTAAATTCAACACGTTGTCCATTCACTGACACCTGAAAATCCTCTTTTTTCATGCTTTCCCCTTTAGTGAACCCTATCTGTACACCTATGACAGCGCATAACATCACCAACGTTAAGAATCCGACCATAGTCTTTAACTTACGGTCCGATACTGTTGCGATAATCATTTTGTATTTCGCTCCCTATGCTGTGCATCGTAAATTAGGAATTCAATTATTTGCTCAGCGGTTTTCGGTTTCAGACCGGACCCTGGTTTCCGCATCATTTTATACACATACTGCCGCCATTCTTCCGATGTGAAAGTAGAATTAATCGGGCGCGCGACGGTATGGCATCGGCTACATTTATTCGTAAAAAGGTTGTAGGTCTCCTGCATCTTCGCGGGATAGTTAGTAACATCAATAAAGTTGGGTCCCTTATCCGCTGGATACGTTTTTGGTGCTGTCTGTGGGGCGCGCAAGGCGTAGATCATCCCTATTCCGACAAGGATGATGACCCCTAAGACAGTTCCCCAAACAATTATCTTTTGCATGTTTATCTGTAACTTACGTGCTTGAAGTCTCTTTAGAATAGACGCGGTTTTCGAGTTCACTGAGCCTTCGGATCCGAGGCTGCTATACGGCAGTAACGTCCTTCACCTTTTGTGCAATAGCATTTGCACTGATGCCGTGATGCGCCAGGAGCTCTTCCGGTTTTCCAGAGCGCGGTATTCCAGTAACGGCGAGTTTGTGGACGCGAATATCTTCAGTTGCGACAGCATCGAGTACAGCATCCCCTAAACCACCTTCAGGATAGTGGTCTTCAACGGTAATCAGTGTCTTGTTCGTGTCGGCTGCAGCTGCTTTCAGTGCTTCTGCGTCAACCGGTTTAACTGAATATAGGTCAATGACCCGGATAGTGATCCCTTCAGCAGCGAGCATCTGGTATGCTTTTAATGCCTCGTGAACGGTAACGCCGCCGGCAACAACGGTTACGGTATCTTCGCTGCTTTTACGAATAACCTTACACCGTCCGATAGGGAACTTTTCATCGGTATCATAGAGAATAGGCGTTTTTGGACGCGAGGTTCGGAGGTAAACGATCCCCTCGTGTGCGGCTGCTTCCGCAACAAGCCGTTCTGCACTGACTGCGTCGCTCGGATAAAGTACGACTGCCTCTGGGATCGCTCGGAACATGGCTATATCTTCTAAACCCATCTGTGAGGGTCCATCTTCTCCGATAGAGACACCACAATGTGAACCGGCATATTTGATATTCGCTTGCGAGATTGCAGACATCCGGATCTGATCGTAAGCCCGGGATAAAAACGCGGCAAAGGTGGAGACAAATGGAATTTTTCCGCGTTTTGCTAAACCGATACCTGCGCCGACTAAGTTCTGTTCTGCGATGAACATCTCAAAATATCGGTCTGGATGGAGATCCATAAACTGTTCGGCGTAGGTGGAGTTTTTGGTATCTCCATCTAAAGCGACGACATTTGGGTTTGCTGTGCCGAGTTTAGCGAGTCCGGTCCCGTATCCACCGCGTGTTGCGACCTCTTCGTCGGACGGATAGTCCGGCGGTTCAGATTCAGTCGCGGCACGCGCTACATTACTATTTCCTGCAGTGGGTGCTTCAATCTGAATAGGTTCTAAATGTAAGGGGCCGAGTTCAGCTAATGCTTTGTCAAGCTCCTCACCTTTAGCGATTGCCTTTCCGTGCCAGTTGTCCGCGTTTTCGAGGAAGGAAACCCCTTTCCCTTTAAACGTCTTAGCGACTATCATCGTCGGTCTGTCGGTTGCGGCTTTCGCTTGATCGAGTGCTGGCAATATTTCATCAAAATTGTGTCCATCAATGCCGATGGCTTGCCATCCGAATGCCTCAAAACGCTGGCAATAGGTGTCAATATCGAAGGTGTACATCGTCCGTTGGCTCTGTCCGAGTGCGTTGACATCGACAATTCCGATCAGGTTATTGAGTTGATAGTGTGATGCCAAAGCGGCAGCTTCCCAGACCCCACCTTCGGCGGTTTCGCCATCACCGAGCAGGACATAGACACGGTAGTCGGATTTGTCTAAGAACTTTCCGTTAAGTGCCATACCGAGTCCAAGCGATAAGCCTTGTCCGAGTGATCCTGTCGCTACCTCTGTCCACTCAAAGCGGGGTGTCGGATGTCCTTCGAGGATACTGTCAATTTGGCGTAAGGTAGACAGTTTCTCATCGGGAATGATCCCTGCTTCAGCGTAAGCGGCGTAGAGTAGTGGAGCGGCGTGCCCTTTGGATAGGATGAATCTATCGTTGTTAGGGTTTTGGGCATCGTTGGTGTCGTAACGCATGGTGTGAAAAAAGAGTGCAGAGACGATGTCTGCGGCGGAAAGACACGTCGTCGGATGCCCGGATCCCGCCTCTGATGTGGCGGTGATAGAGTGAATTCGTAAGTTAGTTGCCTTCTGTTTAAGGAAGTTTTTCAAGTTTTCCACAAATTTGTCAATCCTTTAATTTTAATTTTCCTTGCGGTTAAATCAAGTCGGTTTGTTGCTTCAAATTAATTTTAATTTTCCTTGCGGTTAAATCAAGTAAATTTGTTGCTTCAAAGGTTCTCTTTTAAGTCCCCTTCCACTTCGTTTCAGGGGCGGTTTTGCTCTCATAGAACACAGAAACCACCGAAAATAAATGATGGGAACCTCTTAACCGATAACAATTCTTGCTGATGGCTATCCAACTAACTGCCCCGCTCTGCGTTGCGCCGCTAAAACGAGATAATGCCCTTGACAAGTCTCGATTAAGTCCTCGAAAATCCCGATAGCTTGAGAGAGGTCTTGTAATTTGGCGTATGCCTCCGCTTGCCAGTACTTGGATTTCGCGACGATTTCATTAGGGTCGATTGCGTTGTTTTCAGTGCGTTGGGCTTCGTAAGCGATAGCCTCATCGAATTTTTCGATTGCGCGTTGATAATTCCTTTCTACATAGTAGGCTGTCACGGCGTCGGCGTAAGCAGTGTTGCTCTGTTCTTGAGGTCGGAAATGTTCGACGACGGGTCTAACCGGTGGCAACTCAAGCGTTGGGATTTCGAGCTCTAACTCGTCCTCAGCGTCGGCATCGGTATCACTATTTTCTTCGTCAATTTCATCTTCAGTTTCATCATCTGTATCGTCGTCATCAGGTAGTGTATCTACCGGTTTTACAAGCCGTTGTTCCTCAGCCTCCTCCTCGTCCTCCTCATCCTCAAGGGCATCTTCGTCATCCTCATCTTCGTCATCTATTTCGGATGTCGCCGCCTCGCGAAAAGCCCGAGAAAGTGCTGTATTCGGCTCGTCCTCATCCTCTAAATAATCATCATCTGGTTCAGGTTCTAAATCATTTTCTTCACCATAGTTATCTATTTCTTCAAAGTCATCTGTTTCTTCAAAGTCATCTTCTTCGTCATAATTGAATGTCATGTGTTCCTCCGTTTTCTGTTTCTTTACGACTTAGGCATTTTTTATGAGATTCTACATAATATGTGCGTGCAGGCGGGGTTACAAACCTCGCCTGCATGGGGTTTGCGTAAGTCCTGTTTACCTAACAGCCTCTAATACTTGACCTTCACATCCGCCCAGGTGGTCGTCATTTTATCAGCAGGTTCGACCGCCAAGACTTCAGCATAAAGGCCGTTCTTATAGAGTTTTTCAATGTCCTCTTGTGCTAAAGCGACACTGAGGATTAATACCTCATCGACAGTACCCGCACCAAAGCGTGTGCCGCCGCAACAGTCATCAAATCCGATATTGACGGGTCCATTATCAGGATCAATAGGATTTTTAGCCAAATCCATTGCGCTCTCTTCTTCGGCATCAATATAGATGTACCACTCACCGGTATCGCTATCAAAAGTAGTGGTGTACATGTGCCATTCGGTAATATCATCGGTGCCGACATTACCATCATTCCAACCGCCGGGTTTATTCCAGCATCCGCCGTTGCAAACTGGCCAGGCGATATTTGTTGTATTGCTGTTCGGATGGATGATATAAGCGGGTCGTTTTTCAACAATCCAACCGGGTTGGTTCCAAGTTGGGTTTGGGCTCTTTACCCAAGCTGAGACCGTGATTGCGTCGTTTGGATTTTCATGTGCTGGAATCTGAACGTAAGCGGACTTACCATCGAATTCGAGTGCCATCCCAAATTTACCCTCAACCCACTTTGGCTTACCATTGAACTCACCGTCTAAACCGTTTTCGGAGGCATCGGAGGCGACATCGCCTTTGCCTTCATCAAAGAGCCACACGCCGACAACGGTATCCGGATCAATTTCGGCTGAGGCAGTGGAAATAAATAGAATGCTAATAGAAAAGAGACACATCAGGACAATGCTCAAGAGCTCAAACCTTCCAGAGAAAATATAACTGAAATTCATTGCGACCTCCTGTGGGTAATATACAACCCAAGTCTTTACTAACAAATCCAAGCGATTTACGTCAAAGCATAAAACGCTTACAATGCCGATTATATTTATCGTATCAGATTCACAGGTATATGTCAAGGGGAAAAATGCAATTTTCGGCAGGGTTCAGTCCTCCGATAATTCAGGGGTATTCAATTGTACGATTTGGATCATGGTTTTGCTTTACATATGTGCCCGTTCTTAGGAAAGATCGCGAGCGCAGCTCGCTCCTACAGAGGAAGACGTATCCATATATATAAAGTGAATAGGTACAATTGAATG